>JBFFIS010000027.1:0-13604 GCA_041556375.1 Desulfurivibrionaceae bacterium
CGGCCACCCTTCGACAAGCGCAGGGGACAGTTTCTCTCTTTTTCGGGGGCAGTAAGCAGAAAGGTTAAATCGGGCAGGCGATATTGCCGAGGCGCTCGCTCAGTTTGAGGTTCTCGCGGTAATCAACCGGCACCGAGAGCAGCACCGGCACGTCCTGCTTAAAGGCTTCGACCAGGGCATCGTGGAGATCGGCGCTCTGATCCACCCGCATACCTTTGCAGCCAAAGGCCTCGGCCAGTTTGATGAAGTCGGGGTTGTCGAAGTGGAGGTCGGTGTGGCGGCCGAAGGTATTCTGCTGTTTCCACTCGATAAGGCCGTAGCCCTGGTCGTCCCAGATCATCACGACGATATTGGCGCCGATGCGCCGCGCCGTTTCCAGCTCCTGGACATTCATCAGAAAACCGCCATCACCGCAGATGGCCAGCACCTTGCGTTCCGGGTGGACGATCTTAGCGCCGATGGCTGCGGGCAGGGCAAAGCCCATGGAGCAGAAACCGTTTGATATCAGGCAGGTATTGGGTTCGTCACACTGGTAATAGCGGGCAATCCACATCTTGTGGGCACCGACGTCAGAGAGCAAAATGTCATCGGGGCCCATGACCTGGCGTACGTCCCAGAGGATCTTCTGGGGGCGGATAGAGCCGGTGGTATCATCATCCTTATGGGCCATGAAGTCCTCAAGCTGACGCTCGCGGATGGTGTGGATATACTCCTCGTTGATATGGGGGACGTGATTTTTGAATTTCTGATTGAGGAGCTCCAGGGTCTGGGCGACATCACCGATGATCTCCAGATCCACCGGATAATACTCATCGGACTCTGCTGGCACGCAATCAATGTGAATGAGTTTTTGGCCCTCTTTTTCGCTGAAATGACGGCTCCAGAGATGGGGGGAGTACTCCACCGGATCGTAGCCCAAGGTGATGATCAGGTCGGCCTGCTGCAGACTGCAGAGGATATGGTCCTGGGACTGGAGGCCGATGGTGAACAGGCAGTGCTCGGACTGGCGGCTTACGGCGCCCTTGCCCATGAAGGTGTTGGTCACCGGGATGTGGGTCAGGTCGGTGAAGAGGCGTAGAGCCTGAGAGGCCTGATGGCGGATAGCGCCGTTGCCAGCCAGGATGACGGGTTTCTTGGCGGCCTTGATCATTTTCACCGCCTCAGCAATAAGATTTGCCGCAGGTACCGGTCGTTGCGGTTTTTTTATGGGCAGGGGAGCGCCGGTGGCCTCAAAGGCGGCAATGTCATCGGCAAGTTCTATATGGCAGGCCCCTGGTTTTTCCATGGTGGCCAGCTTAAAGGCCTTGCGTACCACCTCAGGAATATTGCCCGAGTGGATGATGGGTTTGGCCCACTTGGTGATGGGGGTGAACATGGCCACCACATCCATGTTCTGGTGGCTCTCCTTGTGCTGGCGGCGGCTGTCGGCCTGGCCGGTAAGGACGATGAGCGGTACTCTGTCCATATTGGCGTCGGCAACGCCGGTCACCAGGTTGGTGGCCCCCGGCCCCAGGGTTCCCAGGCAGACACCGGGCCGACCGGTAAGGCGGCCGTAGGCATCGGCAATAAAGGCGGCGCCCTGCTCATGGCGGCAGATGACAAATTCGATGGGCGAATCCTCCAGGGCGATCATAAAATGGGCGTTCTCCTCGCCCGGCACCCCAAAGATATACTCCACTCCCTCATTTTCCAGACATTTGACAAAGAGCTCTGCTGCTTTCATGGTATGTTGACCTTTTGGGCGGATGAATTTATGAAGGAAGGCGTGGGGAAAGGTTCGCTTCTCGTAAGACCCATATTTAACACGAAATTATAGCTGGTTATAAACAAAAAAATTCCTAAATCTCGGTTTTCTTCCAGAAAAAAAACAGTAATGTCTCTTTCCTCCCCACATAATGTCGGCGAGTATCTTGCTGCCCTCAAGGCTTCGACTCGTTTTGGCCCCCAGGTGGTTCATCATCAGTCTATGGCTGGCCAGGAGGCGGAGTATGCCGAATTGGCAAGGCCCCTGCCTGCAGAGCTTATGGAGATCATGGCGGCGGAGGGGGCGGCAAGGCTTTACAGCCATCAGGCCCGGGCCATGGACCTCATCCGTCAGGATGAGGATGTCCTGGTGGCGACGCCCACGGCCAGCGGCAAGAGCCTGATCTATAATATGCCGGTTCTGGAAGGTATCATGAACCAGCCGGAGACGCGGGCCCTTTATCTCTTCCCCCTAAAGGCCCTGGCCCAGGACCAGCTTCGTCGTTTGGAGGTCATGGCGGCCCAACTGCCTGAGGACAGGCGCTTTACAGCAGCGGTCTGCGATGGCGACACCTCGAGTTATCGGCGCAAGAAGCTTCGGGAAAACCCGTCCAATATCATCATCTCCAATCCGGAGATGCTCCACCTCTCCTTTCTGGGCTACCACGAGAAATGGGCCGAGTTTTTCAGCAATTTGCGCTATGTGGTTATTGACGAGGTCCACTCCTACCGCGGTGTCTTTGGCTCCCATATGGCCTGGGTGCTCAGGCGCCTGCAGCGCATCTGCGCCCTCTACGGCAGTACACCGCAGTTTCTGCTGTTCTCGGCCACGGTTGGCAATCCAGCTGAGCTCGGCGAGGGCCTCATCGGTCGCCGACCTCAGGTAATTACCGCCAGCGGTGCCCCCCGAGCCCCACGCCATTTTGTCTTTTATGATCCTTGGGACGGCGCGGCCTGGGCCGCCAGCCAGATGCTGGAAGCGGCCTTGAAGCGCGGTTTGCGCACCATCGTCTATACCCAGTCACGCAAAATCACCGAGCTTGTCGCCCTGTGGACCTCTGAGCGTCTCGGCGATCTACAGGATAAGCTCACCGCCTACCGGGCCGGATTTTTGCCTGAGGAGCGCCGCGACATCGAGCACAAGCTCTCCAGTGGCGAGCTCTACGGGGTGGTGACCACCTCGGCCCTGGAACTCGGTATTGATATCGGTTCCCTGGACATCTGCATCCTGGTGGGCTATCCCGGCTCCATCATGTCCACCTGGCAACGCGGCGGCCGGGTGGGGCGCCGGCAGCAGGAGAGCCTGATTGTCATGGTGGGTCAGGAGGATGCCCTGGACCAGTATTTTCTCAAGAATCCCCAGGAGTTTTTCAGTCGCCAGGTGGAGGCGGCTGTTCTTAATCCCGACAATGAGGAGATCAGCGCCCGGCAGCTGATTTGTGCGGCGGCCGAGTCTCCCCTCCATGGCGATGAAGCCCTGCTGGCCCTGCCGGCGGTGAAAAAGGCGGTGACTGCGCTGTGCACTGGGGGGCAGCTCCTGGAGGCCAAAAGCGGCAGGCGCTATTTCACCTCGCGCAAATATCCCCACCGCCAGGTGGACCTGCGGGGCAGTGGCCAGCCCTTTGTGATCAGGAAGATCGGCAGCAACGAACGTCTCGGTGATATTGACTCGGGCCGCTGTTTCAAAGAGTGCCATCCCGGCGCCCTCTATCTCCACCACGGCCAGACCTGGGAGGTGGTGGAGCTTGATGTCGACGACTCTCAGGTCTTGGTGCAACGCAAAGATGCCAATTATTTCACCCGGGCCATGGCCACGAAGGATACCGAGATTCTCGAGGTTTTTGCCGAAATAGAGGTGCGCCATATCAAGGCCTGCTTCGGCCGTCTCAGGGTCACCGATCAGGTCACCGGCTTTCAGCGCAAGCTCATCCGCGGCCAAAAGACGATCAGCAAGGAAAGCCTCGATCTGCCCCCCCAGGTCTTTGAGACCCATGGCCTGTGGTTTGAGATCCCCGATGGCCTTGAGCTCCGGATGCAGCAGGACAAGGCCCATTTCATGGGTGGCATCCATGCCGTGGAGCATGCCGCTATCGGCGTCTTTCCCCTCACCGTGCTCTGCGACCGCAACGATATCGGCGGCATCTCCTACCCCTTTCATCCCCAACTGCACTGTTCGGCCATTTTTATCTATGACGGCTACCCCGGCGGCATCGGCCTGTGCCGGGAGGCCTTCAGCCGTATCGATGAGCTGTTGCTGGCCGCCCACCAGGCCATTGTCTCCTGTCCCTGTGAGACCGGCTGTCCTTCCTGTGTTCACTCGCCCAAATGCGGCTCCGGCAACCGGCCCATTGACAAGGAGGCGGCTCGTATTGTTCTGGAGGAGCTGTTGGCCGGTGATACCGTGCGCAAAGAGGTGGAGAAAGGCAAGGTTGACACCGCCGCTCGTGAGGCTGAGCAGCATGATGACGCTGTCGCCCCTGTCTTGCCCCGCAAGTGGGCGGTGTTCGATGTCGAGACCCAGCGCTCCGCCGCCGAGGTCGGCGGCTGGCACCGGGCCGAACGCATGGGGGTGTCGGTGGCCGTGGTCTATGACGGTGAGCTTGATGATTTTCTGGTGTTCAGGGAAGGGGAGATGGTAGAGCTTCTCGACTATCTCAGCGACCGGGAGTTGGTGGTGGGCTTTAACAATAAGCGCTTTGATAATAGGGTGTTGTCAGCTTACGGAGATGCCAAGCTCCACCTTTTGCCCACCATTGACCTCCTTGAAGAGGTCAAGAATCGTCTGGGCTATCGCCTCAGTCTTGACCGTCTGGCAGCAAAGACCCTGGGGGCCGAGAAAAGTGGTGATGGTCTCCAGGCCCTTAAGTGGTATAAGGAGGGACGAATCGACAAGATCATCGCCTATTGCCGCCAGGATGTCGAGATCACCCGCGACCTCTTCCTCTTTGCCCTGGAGAACAACTATCTGCTCTTTCAAAACAAAGCAGGCCAGACCGTGCGCTGCCCCCTGGCCCTGACCATGCCGGGTGCGGCAAGATCGGGATAATCTGAGGGGTCTCCTCAACTTTTATATTAGAGGAAGACTTTTTCACTATGCACACTTTCAGTGTGCTTTTGAGCTATTTGGCTGTCGAGGCGACACACCTAGGCTATTAATATTCTCGCCCTTGCCAGTCTGGGCGAACTCCTGTTCAGCATATTCTCGGCAGCTGTTCAGCCACCGGCATATCAACCACCCTGGTTGCCCCCAAGGTTGTTGTCAGGGTGACAAGACCAGGGTTTTCTTTACGCACCTCTCCGATAATGGCTGCCTCTGCGCCGTGCGGATGGTTGCGCATGGCGGCCAGCAGATCGTTGGCCTCTTCCGGCGCTACTACAGCAAGCAGCTTCCCCTCGTTGGCGACATAGAGGGGGTCGATCCCCAAAATCTCACAGGCGCCTCGCACCGAAGCGTTTATCGGTAAGGCCTCTTCGCTAAGGCTAAAGCCGAGGCCGGTTTGCTGGGCAAATTCATTGGTGGTCATGGCCACCCCGCCCCGGGTGGGATCGCGCAGGGCGTGGAGGTTGGGGGCCGCTTGCAGCATGGTTTCGACCAGATCGGCCAGGGGGGCGGTGTCGCTCTGTAAAGAATTTTCAAAGGACAGCTTGTTGCGGGTGGTGAGAATGGTCATGCCGTGATCAGCCAGGGTGCCGGAGATAATTATTTTGTCACCGGCGGTGATACGCTCGGTGCCGAGGCTGGTATTGTCAGCCAGGATGCCGATGCCACTGGTGTTGATGAAGATCTTGTCGCAGCTCCCCCGTTCAACCACCTTGGTGTCGCCGGTGACAATGGCGACACCGGCCTGCTCGGCTGCCTGTTTGATGGAGTCGAGAACCCGTTCAAGATCGCCGAAAGGCAGGCCCTCTTCAATGATCAGCGCCAGACTCAGATACAAGGGCCTGGCCCCGGCCATGGCCACATCATTTACCGTGCCGTTGACCGCCAGGTCGCCAATGTCTCCCCCTGGAAAGAAGATGGGTGACACCACATAGGAGTCGGTGGAAAAAGCAATACGGCCAGTGGGCAGCGCCAGGGTGGCCTGGTCCTCCAGGCGGTTAAGCTGGTCGTTGCCGAAACGGGGCAGCATGAAGCGTTCAATAAGTTCGGCGGAAAATTTGCCGCCGCTGCCGTGGGCCAGGGTGACGGTGTCCTGCTGTGCTATGGGACGGGGAAAATCCTTGACGTCATCCTTCATTCTTCATCCTTGATAATTCCTTGATACTTGTAATAGGCGGCGCAGGCACCTTCACCGGAAACCATAGTGGCGCCTAAGGGGTGTTCTGGTTTACAGCGGCTGCCGAAAAAGGGGCACTCAGGGGGCTTGAGCAGCCCCTGTAAGACCTGGCCGGCCAGGCAGTCATTGTCTGTTTCTCTGCTGGCCTGGGGCTGGAAGCGCTGTTCGGCGTCAAAGGCGGCGAAGTGGTCGCGGATAGCAAGACCGCTTTGGGGCAGGAGGCCGATGCCGCGCCAGGTCCGGTCGCAGCGCTTAAATACCTGGTCAATTATCTTCCGGGCGTGGAGGTTGCCGGTGGCGGTTACTGACCGCCGGTACTCGTTTTCCAGGCAGGCCTCGCCTTTTTCAAGCTGGCTGACAGCAGCCAGGATGCCGGCCAGGATATCCACCGGCTCCAGGCCGGTGGCGATGATGGGCACCTTGTAGTGGTCAACAATGAGCTGATACTCCTCAAGGCCCATCACTGTGCAGACATTTCCGGCAGCGAGATAGCCGTCCACCTTGTTTTCCTCGTTGTCGAGCAGGGCGCGCAGGGCCGGCGGCACAAGAACGTGGCAGGCCAGAATGCTGAAGTTGTCTAAGGCCAGGCGTTGGGCCTGGAGGATGGCCATGGCGTTGCCCGGCGCTGTGGTCTCAAAACCGACGCCGAAAAAGACGATCTGCCTGTCTGGGTTCTCCTGGGCCAGGTTCACCGCCTCGAGCACCGAATAGACCATGCGGACATCCGCCCCCCGGCCTTTGGCCTCAAGGAGGTTGCCGGCGCTGCCCGGGACCCGCATCATATCGCCAAAGGTGGTGAGAATAATTTCCGGCCGGGAGGCGAGATTGATGGCCTTGTCAATAAAGGAAATGGGGGTGACGCACACCGGGCAGCCCGGGCCATGGACCAGGTGCAGGGAGGGGGGCAGGAGCTGGTCAATGCCGCTTCTGACAATGGCGTGGGTTTGGCCCCCGCAGACCTCCATCAGGGTCCAGGGCGTGGTTACCGTGCTGTGGATTTGAGCCAGCAGGGCCTTGGCTGGGGCCGGGTCGCGGAATTCAGAGAGGTATTTCACAGGGCCCCCATCTTCTCCTCAAGCTCGTGCCAGGCAGCCAGGGATTTTTGGGCCTCTTCTTCGTCGAGCACTGAAATGGCAAAGCCGGCATGGACCAGGGCATATTGGCCAATGTTGGCTTCGGGGACGTACTCCAGGCAGGCCTTATTGATGGTGCCGCCATAGTCGAGACGGCCCATCTTCAGGCTGGCCTCTTCAAATATTTCGATAATTTTTCCGGGAACGGCTAGGCACATATGGGTGGCGGAATCGTTGAATTATAAGAGGAAAACTACATTTACAGTACCTGGAAAGTCAGGGAAAGGTCAAACTTCTTAGGCCGAAATTGTCTCTTGGACCTTGGTGACTTCAACTCCCAAAAGCTGGAGGTCGCCTATGACCTGGAGGGTGATGTCCTCCACCGCCGCTGCCACCGTTTTGGTGAGTTCTAGCCCTGTTTCCAGAGACTCTGGGATAATGCCGTACAGGCTGATATGGGCGGGCAGGCTGTCTGTCATGGCGGCGCAGGACAGCATCTCGGAAAGACCGAGCTGGTGGGGGGAGATGCGGTTCTGGAAAAAAGCGGGGGCATTGTCCAGGACCATCTTTTTAATAGTGCCTGGGGGCTCCGCACCGATGATGGCATCGATAATGATAACATGCTCTTTATCGTCCAGGCAGGCAAGGAGCTCCAGGCCAGCGGTACCGCCGTCAACAAACTCAACCTCATCGCTAAAACGGTAGCGCTCCTCAAGAAGATCGACCACCTTGACCCCGGCCCCCTCATCACCGAGGAGGATATTGCCGACCCCCAGAACGAGGATGCTCGGCTTAGACATTGGTGCGGACCTTGACGAGCTCGTTGCGCTTGGGGTCAAAGAGATGGATAGCGCAGGCCAGACAGGGATCAAAGGAGTGGATGGTGCGTAGGACCTCCAGCGGGTTTTCGGGATCGGCCACTGGATTGCCCATGAGCGACGCCTCGTAGGGGCCTAATTCATCCTTGTCGTTGCGGGGCCCGGCATTCCAGGTGGACGGTACCACGCATTGGTAATTCTTGATTTTGCCGTCCTCTATGACCACCCAGTGGGAGAGTACGCCGCGTGGGGCCTCGTGGAAGCCGACACCCCGGATCTCACCCTTGGGGAAGGTCGGTTCGTTGAAGGTGGTGTAGTCTCCGGTGCCGATGTTGGCCATCAAGGAATCCCATTCGGCAACTACGGTGTCGTGAAGGACACCGGCCCGCACGGCCCGGGCAGCATGGCGGCCGATAGTGGAGTGCAGGACGTCGAGGCCGAGCTTACTGCCGGCAATGGAACCGGCCATCTCCAGGATTTTTGTCGCATAGCTGATGGTGGGTTTATGGCCGGCGACATACATGGCCAGGACATTGGCCAGGGGACCGACCTGGGCCGGCTTGCCCTTGAAGGTGGGGGCCTTGACCCAGGAGTATTTGCCATCGTCCTGGAAGCCGGTAAAGTTCGGATCGGTTTCACCCTGCCAGGGGTGGAGGTTGGCATCGCCTTTATAATAGGCGTGCTTATGGCTTTCCTTGACGTTGTCGGCAAAATAGGAGTCGTTAAAGGTGGTGATGGCCTGAAAGGCCTTTAAATCCTTGTTGGGGATATAACCGCCGGGCAGGGCGAAGGATTCACCCTTGGTGTCCTGGGGGAATTCCGGCACAGACAGATAATTGGTAACGCCGGCGCCGTAGCCGGCCCAGTCGGTATAAAAGCCGCCGATGGCAGCGACATCCACCTGGTAGACATTCTTGACAAAATCGCCGATCTCGTCGATCAGGGTCTTGATGTAGTAGAGCCGTTCCACGGTCAGGGTGGATTGGCTGTCCGGGTTAATGGGGTTGGCGACGCCGCCCACTGCCAGGTTTTGGATATGGGGGGTCTTGCTGCCTAGGATGGCTACCACCTTGTTGATTTTGCGCTGGTAGTCAAGGGCCTGAAAGTAATGGGCTGCAGCCAGAAGGTTGACCTCCGGTGACAGCTTCATGGCCGGATGGCCCCAGTAGCCGCTGGCAAAAACACCCAGTTGACCGGTGGAGACAAATTTCTTGAGGCGATCCTGAACGTTCTTGAACTCCTGGACCGAGTTGTTGGGCCAAGGGGAGAGCTTGGCGGCAAGCGCAGCGGTGGCCTTGGCGTCGGCCTTGGTGGCAGAGACGATATCGACCCAGTCCAGGGCGGAGAGATGGTAGAAGTGGACGATATGGTCAAAGATTCCATGGGCAGCGATGATAATATTGCGGATATGCTGGGCGTTCATCGGGATCTCAAGGCCCAGGGCGTTTTCCACCGCCCGCACCGAGGCCATGGCATGCACCGTGGTGCAGACCCCGCAGATACGCTGGGTATAGAGCCAGGCCTCCCGCGGGTCCTTACCCTGGAGAATGAGCTCAATACCGCGCCACATGGTGCCGGATGACCAGGCCTTGCTGACATGCCCCTTGTCTATCTCGCACTCTATGCGTAAATGGCCTTCAATTCTGGTAATGGGGTCAACGACGATTCGTTTAGCCATGGAAATACTCCTTGGGCGTTGTTGTTACTGCCCCTCGGCGCCTGCATGGGCCGGGAGAACAGGTAGTTTCTTGACAAAGATTATATAGGCCATAAGCTCGATGGAGATGATGCCGAGGGTGATCATAATTTCCGCCACAGAGGGGAAATAATGAAAACCGGTACCCGGGTCATAGCCGATAATATAGGTGTTGAAGCGAAAGAGGGCGGCGCCGGAGAGCAGGAAAAAGGCCGCCATAAACTGGCAGCTTCCCCTGCCTCGGTATTTGGGGGCAAACAGCAGGGTCAGGGCGATGATAAAGAGCAGGTTCTCAATAAGGAACATGTTGGCCTCGGTGTCACCGCTGAAGGCCAGGGGCAGGGCCCCGCGATAGAGGAGGTCGCTGAATCGGACAACTATGAAGGCGATGAGTGTCCAGTTCATCACCTTGGCAACCTTGCTAAGTATTTTGGTCTCGGAAGGCCGGTTAAAGCCGGTGGTGGCAAAGGTTCCCTCGAAAACGACAATTCCATAGCCCATGGTGATGGCAGACAATAGAAAGAGCAGGGGCAGGAGCTGGGTCTGCCAGAGGGGGGAGAGCTTATAGCCGGCAATGACCATCAGTGACCCCAGGGATGATTGATGCATGGTGGGTAGCAAGACGCCGAGAGCGATGAAGAAAAAAAGCACCTTGTTAAGCCGTTTGGCTGCCTTGTCCTGGCCCATTTTTTCCAAAAAAGTGGGGCTAAACTCGATCCAGAGCACCATGGTATAGGTGGCGACACAGAGACCGACCTCGAGCATCACTGAATTGATATTGATAAATTTCGGCAGGAACATATTGTACATCTGCCAATATCTGCCGATGTCAAAGGCCACCGACACCCCGGCCAGGGTGTAGCCAAAGACCGAGGCCATCAGGGCCGGGCGCACCAGGGGGTGGTAGTGGCCGCGATTGGCCACGTAGACCAGCAGGGCCATGGTGTAGCCGCCGCAGGCAAAGGCTGTTCCCACCACCACATCAATGGCAATCCAGATGCCGAAGGGGTAGCCGTCACTCATGTTGGCAACGGCGCCAATGCCTAAGACAAAACGTTTGGCGATAAAGGCCAGGCCGATGAGGGCAATGATGAGGAGAACCAGGAATTGCCAGCTGAAAATCTTGCCGCCAATGGGTTTGGCGTCATTGGTCATGTTGTTCATTCTTCTGTGTTCCTCTTGACGAAATAGATAAGGGCCGCCAACAGGCCGATGGGCAGGGCCATTCCTTTATACAGGGTGTGCTGGATGTTTTCAGACATGCCGGCATAGGATTCTTCGGGCAGATCAGGGAGCTCGAGCTTGTGGAAGTCAACACCGGCAAGCAGCATGACCTGGGTGCCTCCCAACTCCTTTTCGCCATATATCCAGTCTTGATAGTGACCGACGGTATGGGAGGTGGTCTTCTTGGTTCTGATATCGTTAATCGGGTAATTATACGTTGTGCCGGGTGTGAGCTCCAGGCGGCGCTTGGCCTCCTGCTGCAGGAGTTCTACAGGGCCAAAGAGGGAGGCGCCGGTGGGGCAGGTCTCACAGCAGGCGGAGATGCCGCCCTTGGCGATACGGTGCGAGCAGAGCTGGCACTTGACGATTTGCGGGAAGGGATTGTCCCACTCGAACTTGGGGATGTTGTAAGGGCAGGCCACCATGCAGTAGCGGCAACCGATGCAGGCGTCCTTGTTGTGGGTAACAATGCCGGTTTCATGTTCCTTTTGCATGGCTGACACCGGACAGGCCGACACACAGGCCGGATCGATGCAGTGCATACATTGGCGCTTGATAAAATGGCAGTTGTCCTCCCCGCCCGCTGTGCTGTCACCCTCATACTTTTTGATGACGGTGAGAGTTCGGGCTGACAGGTCTCTGGGATTGTCCCAGATTTGCTGGTCGCCAGAGTGCTCCGGTTTCATGTTGTTGGCCTGCTTGCAGCCGCTCATGCAGGCCTGGCAGCCAATGCAGATGGTGGAGTCATAGAGGATACCCAGAGCAGCGGGGGGCAGCGTCTTTTCTCTGACTTGGGCAGAGACGCCACTGGCCACGAGTAGACCGCTGCAGGCGGCGGCCTTAAAGAGATTTCGTCGTGTGATGGTCATGGTCTTACTCCCCATCATCCAGATCTTTGGCCTTTTTGCTGGCCATCATGGAGGCGCCGACGGCCACACCGACGGCGGCACCGGCCACGGCCGCGGCCTCAGGAGTTACCAGGGAGCCTTTGTCATCCCGGACCGGCGGTGGGGCCTCAGCCGGGGTCGGTACCTTGATGCGGGCCTGGGTGAATTGGGGGATGCGAAAGCCCACTGCTTGCTCGGTACAACCGAAGCAAGGGTGGCCGGTGCCCACCGGCCAGGCTCCGGAGCCCACCTCGCAAAAGAGCTGGCTCGGGCAGTTGGCGTGGGTAATGGGGCCCTTGCACCCCAATTTAAACAGGCAGTAGCCCTGGCGGTGGCCTTCATCTCCAAAGCTGGTGGCAAACCGGCCGGCATCAAAATGAGGCCGCCGTTCACAATTGTCGTGGATGAGGCGGCCATAGGCAAAGAGAGGCCGGCCCTTGTCGTCTAAGGCCGGCAATTTGTTAAAGGTCAGAAAGTGGATGACGGTGGATAGGAAATTCTGTGGGTGGGGTGGGCAGCCTGGGATGGTGATTACGGGCTTGTCTCTGAGGACGCTGGGTACGCCGGTGGCGCCGGTGGGATTGGGTGGCGCTGACTGGATACCGCCCCATGAGGCGCAGGAGCCGATGGCAATCACTGCCGCCGCCTTGGAGCCGAGCTCTTTGACCGTGTCGACAAAGGGTTTGCCCCCTACCTGGCAGTAGATACCGCCATCCTTGACTGGGACAGCGCCTTCTATGACCAGGATGAATTTACCTTGGTTTTCCCTGACCGACTCTTCAAGAAAATGCTCGGCTTGGTGGCCGGCTCCGGCGCAGAGGGTTTCGTGGTAGTCGAGGGAGATAAGGTCGAGGATGAGATGGTCAAGGGTGGGGTGTGAGGGGCGCAGCAGGGTTTCGGTGCAGCCTGTGCACTCCTGACCATGGAGCCAGATAACCGGAGGACGCCGAGGCGAGGTGATGGTGGCGGCAATCCGGGGGGCAAAGGACGTTGAAAGTCCCATGGCCGTCGCCATCGCCGTGCAGAATTTCATGAAGTCGCGGCGGTTGATTCCGAGTCTGGAAATGGTTGCATCTCTGTCTGACATTGTTTCCCTCATCGCAATAAGTGTTAAAACAAGAGGTTGACCCTGGCGGCTACGGGTAGGTACTACTACCTATATTTTTTTCTGATACTACGGGACGGGTAGGTAACTGTCAAATTTATTTTGTAGCTGGGTGCGCCGAAGGCCGTTTATATATTTCAACGGTATAGGGTTCTGAGGCTTCGACATATTCTGAAGAGGTCTTGATGAATTCCGTTTCGGAGAAGGTGGGGAAGAAGATGTCACCATCAACAGCACGGTGGATGACGGAGAGGTAGATGCTGTCGGCCAGGGCCAGGGATTGTTTGAATATTTCGCCGCCGCCGATAATAAAGATCTTTTTGGCAAGGGGCCTGGCAATATCAAGGGCCTCTTGCAGGCTGGAGGCCATGAGGCAGCCTGCAATGCGCAGGTCTGTTTGGCTAGTTATGACGATATTGGTCCGTCCCGGTAAGGGGCGGCCAATGGACTCGTAGGTTTTACGGCCCATAACCAAGGTATGCCCCATGGTGGTCCGTTTGAAGAAGGCAACCTCTTCCGGGATATGCCAGGGGATGGAGTTGTCTTTACCGATGACGCGATTTTCGGCCATGGCAACAAGAAGGATGATGGGGGGAGAAGCTGTGCTCATGCAGAAAGTGTATGACTGAATGGCCCTGTGAAGCAAGGAGAAATTTTGGCGGTGCCGGGAAAGGCCACTTTGTTGACAGCGCCATAAAAAAAGGAGCCCCAAAGAGGCTCCTTTTGATTGCTTATGCTGATGGCGTTATTTACGGCCAGACCAGGGATTTGTGGACCCAGC
>JBFFIS010000028.1:0-13573 GCA_041556375.1 Desulfurivibrionaceae bacterium
CCCTTGAAACCAGCCCCAATGCACCGGCAAAATATCCGGACTTGGAATAAGTGTGTGAAAATCCATCTCCCCTCTCATATCTTTTGTTTATGGCAATGAATATCTGCAAAACCGGGTCAGGCAAGTACGAACCGCTGTCTATTGCCACTAAAAAAAAAGCTGGCCTGACGTTTATCAAATACTTTTGACAATACCCTGTCAATCTTTACACAGATAAATGCAGAGTTGTCCATTTTCCTTGCCGTTTTTTTTGTTGTTTATTAGGATAGTTGACCGTTATTCTAACTATGATTTTCCCCTCAAACCAGGCGCCAGCCTGCAAAGACGAGGCTCTCTCTCTTTACTGGCTTGGACAACCTCAATCTTGACTTTTAACAGGGGCCATTCATTAATCGTTAGACTTATGTTTTTAACATGTTATTATTGCGAATATTTTCCACATTCCTACCCCGGTCAGGAAACCCCATAATAACGAAACAGGTTCACAGCTCACATCACCCCATTTGAATTGCGGCAATCCAGGCGGTTGTCAAATCCCATAACACCCTAAGACGCTCAGCAGCTCTACTACAGGCTAAGGAACAATCTTATGTTTTCACCTTTTGACTCATTGTTTGGCTGGCTCTCCAACGACCTGGCCATTGATCTTGGCACAGCAAACACCCTGGTATATGTAAAGGGCAAAGGTATTGTTCTCCGTGAACCATCCGTGGTAGCAGTCCGGCAAGACGGGCGAACCAGTCGGGTCTTGGCCGTGGGTAAAGAGGCCAAGTCCATGTTGGGGAGGACACCCGGTAACATCCAGGCCATCAGGCCGATCAAGGATGGCGTTATTGCCGACTTTGAGGTTACCGAGGTCATGCTGCGGTATTTCATCAACAAGGTCCATAACCGCCGCACCCTGGTCCACCCCCGGATCATCGTCAGCGTCCCCTCCGGCATCACCCAGGTAGAGAAAAGGGCTGTCAAGGAATCAGCCGAATCAGCCGGCGCCCGTGAGGTTTACCTTATCGAGGAGCCCATGGCAGCTGCTATTGGTGCAGGCCTGCCCATCACCGAGCCAACTGCAAATATGATTGTCGACATCGGCGGCGGCACCACCGAGGTCGCAGTTATTTCCCTGGCCGGCGTGGTCTATGCCAAATCCGTGCGGGTGGCTGGCGATAAGATGGACGATGCCATCCTGCAGTACATCAAGCGAAAGCATAACCTGGCCATCGGTGAACATTCGGCCGAGGTGATCAAAACCACCATTGCCAATGTCATGCCAGAGCCTCCCTATGAAACCATGGACATCAAGGGGCGCGACCTCGTCTCCGGTGTCCCGAAAACCCTCAGCATTGACTCCACAGAAATTCAGCAGGCCATTGCCGAACAGGTTGACGCCATTATTGACGCTGTCAAGATGGCCCTTGAGCTCACCCCACCCGAACTTTCCGCCGACATCGTTGATCAGGGCATAGTCCTTACTGGCGGCGGCGCCCTGCTCACCAACCTCGACAAACGCCTTAAAGAGGAAACCGGCCTGCCCATTATCATTGCCGACGATCCTTTATCCTCTGTTGTACTCGGTTCAGGCAAGGCCTTGGAGAACATTGATGTCCTCAAGGAAGTTATGGTTTCATAGCAACCAGACCAGAACCCAGACTTCCCTAACACCTTATGCTGTGCTGTTTATAATGATGAGGGATGAATGGACAAGGAGGCGACATTCATCCTTGTTTATTCATCCCTCATCATTTTTTTAAGCCTGAAGTCCAACTGAGCTTTCATGAAAAAACGCCGCAACAGACCCAGCGCCATTAAGACCTATTTCCTCTACGGCCTGGCCATTACAGTGCTACTGATGATCATTGTTTCTACTGTCGGCCGCAGCCATTTCAACGTCCCCCAGAAATTCGGCATGGATGTGGTGGGTAAGGGCCAATACGTGGTTACCCGCATCTTGGGCGGTGTCGGCAATGTCTGGAACAGCTACATCAATCTCATCTATGTCCGCCGCGAAAACAAGGTGCTGCGCGAGGAATTGGACAGGGCCATCAGCACCAACCAGGAATACCGCGAGGCCATGGCGGAAAACATGCGCCTGCGCAAGCTCCTTAAGGTTAAAGAGAGCCTCACCCCCCCTACCCTTACCGCCCAGATCATCGGTCGCGACCCCTCCCTGTGGTTCAGAACCCTCACCATTGACCGCGGCACCAGCGACGGCATTGAAAAAGGTATGCCTGTTATCACCGTTGAAGGCGTGGTTGGCCAGATTCTCGAGACATCGCGGTCAATATCCAAGGTACTCCTGGCCCATGACCCCAACTCCGCGGTTAACGCCCTCATTCAGAAAAACAGGGTCCAGGGCATTGTCAAAGGAGAAGGCAGCCAGTCCTATACCATGCGCTATATCCTCAAGAATGCCGATGTCGAAGAGGGGGATCTTATTGTCACCTCGGGCCTGGGCGGTTCTTTTCCCAAGGGCATTCCGGTGGGCTCCGTCTCCTCGGTTACCAAAACCAAACGGGGCATGTTTCAGCACATCACAGTGACGCCGGCGGTCAACTTCAGCCAACTTGAATACCTGATCGTTATTCTGCAACAAGATTCCCTGACGGACTGATCATGCCCTGCGCACCGTTTATAATCCTCGGCACCCTCCTTCTTATAGTGCAGACCTCTTTTTTGCCTCTGATGCCGGGCTGGTTTTCCAAGCTTGACCCCCTCTTTGTCCTGGTGGTTTTTGTCACTGTTCGCCTTGATCCCTACCGGGGCGCCCTGCTTGTCATCTACTTCGGCATGCTCACCGACATCTTCTCGGGCATCTACTCAGGACTACACCCCGTGGTCTACCTGGCCCTCCACTTTATGGTAAAATTGCTGTCACGCCCACTTGTCCTCAACGAACCTCCCCACCAAATCCCCTTGGTGGTTACCAGCTATCTCTTTGTCCTCAGCCTCACCCACCTAATCACCTCCCTTCTTTCCCCGGATGTGGTATCCCTATGGAATTGGAAGGAGATTATTGTCCGCCTCCTGCTCCTGGCCGTAATCACCATGCCTTTTTTCAGCCTCTATGATTTCACCATGAACCGACTGTCGCCCAAAAAGGCCCTTGAAATTCTTATTAAGCCCCGGAACAAAAACAGGTTCCGAGGTGACTTTTAAATAGTACCCATGCGCCGTTTACTTGACCAGATTCATATCCTTGACGAAGAGGAGCTACTCATCCTCAAAAAAAGGGTGGAGCTCACCATCATTGTCATGGTCACCTTTATCGCCATCCTGGTCGTCCGCCTCTGGTATCTGCAGATCCATCAGGGTGAGAAATATACAAACCTGGCTCACAACAACCGGGTTCGCCAGCTCCAAATCGCCGCCCCCCGTGGCAACATCTTAGATCGCCACAATCGGATCATCATCAGTAATCGCCCCCTGTTCAACGTGCTCTGGACCCGTGACGATGCGGAAAACCCGGACCTGGTCTTAAAAAGGATGGCCAGAATTCTCAATGAGGATATTTCCGACATACTCGCCCGTATTCGGGATGAAGGCAGCCATCCAAACTTTGTTCCCATCCGCCTTAAAGAGGATGTTGACTGGGAAACCGTGGCCTTTGTCGAGAACCATCGTCTTGAGCTTCCCGGTATCCGAATCGAAGCTGTGCCGTCACGTAATTACAACTACGGCAATCTCGCTTCCCACCTTATAGGCTATCTTGCAGAAATTAGTAAAAAGGAGCTTAAGAACAAAAATCGTCTCACCTACATGGGCGGTGACAGCATTGGCAAGATGGGCTTAGAGAAAATATTTGAGAAACAGTTGCGCGGCGAAAAAGGCCAACGTTTTTTTGAGGTTGACGTTCACGGCCTCGAACAGCGGCACATCCAACTCACGGAGCCCCTGCCTGGCAACGACCTGCAACTCACCATCGATTTAGACCTCCAGCAGGTCGCTGAAAAAGAAATGGCAGGCAAGGCCGGTGCCATTATCGTCGCGGATGTCAAAACCGGCCGCCTCCTTGTCTTATCAAGCGCACCCGCCCTACACCTGGAAGAATTCATAGGCGGCATCTCCCAGAAATCCTGGGACAAAATGGTTAAAGACCCTCTCAAACCCCTTCTTGACAAGACCATCCAAGGCCAATACCCTCCCGGCTCCACCTATAAAATTGTCACCGCGCTTGCAGGACTGATGGAGGGTGTTATTACCCCGGAAACGAGCTACCCCTGTTTCGGCTCTTTTACCCTCCACGGCCACAAATATGGCTGTTGGAAGAAATGGGGCCATGGCCGTGAGGTTAACCTGAAAAAGGCTTTGGCAGAATCTTGTGACGTCTATTTTTATCATATTGGCCAAGAAGTCGGCGTCGACAAATTGGCCGTCTATGCCAAAAGTCTCGGGCTCGGTGAAAAGACCGGCATTCTCCTGGAGAATGAAAAAACAGGACTGGTACCTACCAAGGACTGGAAAAAAAGAAAGAAGAATGAGCACTGGCAGCAAGGTGAAACCGTTTCTGTTTCCATTGGCCAGGGTTTCAACCTGACTACACCGCTGCAGATATCGCAAATGACCGCGGCCATCGCCAATGGCGGCACCCTGTACAAACCGCAGATTGTCTTGGCCGTCAAAGACCAAGACGGCGCCACCATCGAGGAATTTGCCCCGGAAGTGACAGGTCAAGCCTTTGCCACGCCAAAAGAAATTAAGCTCATCCACCAGGGACTGGTGGCTGCAGTACACGGCAAACATGGCACTGCAACAAATGCCCAGATCGAGGGGATCACCGTGGCCGGCAAAACAGGAACTGCCCAGGTGGTGCGCCTGGAACAATTTGGTGAGACAGAGGAAGAGGATATCCCTTACAAATACAGGGACCACGCCTGGTTTACCTGCTATGCGCCGGCTGAGAAACCGGAAATTGCCGTCACGGTCCTCACCGAACATGGCGGTCATGGCGGCTCTGCGGCTGCCCCCATTGCCAAGGCCATTCTGGAAGAATATTTTAAAAAACAGAATTCAAGATTAACGGTTCAGAAATAAGAGCAGCCGCCCTTTGCCCTCTTGTTATTGCTGAACGCTAAACTCACAACATCTCAAAAAAATGCTTCGATTTGACCGCCGACTTTTACAAAACTTTGACTGGGTGCTTCTCGGCCTCGTGGGCCTCATTGCCGCCATGTGCCTGGCCAATCTCTACAGCGCCACCCCAGACAGCTTTCGCGGCACGCCGGTTTACATCAAACAGCTTTACTTCTTCCTCATGGGCTTTGCCCTGATCTTTATCATCATCAGTTTTGATTACCGCGTATTGGTTGAGGCCAATTACACCCTGTACGGCGCCATTATCTGCCTGCTGCTCTTCTCCCTCATCTTTGGCAGAGACCTGGCCGGCACCCGGCGCTGGATTGACCTCGGCTTTTTCAGGCTGCAACCCTCGGAACCGGCCAAACTCATGCTGGTCATCACCCTGGCCAGTTATTATTTCCGCAAGGATACCGGTAAGGGCTTTACCCTTAAAGAACTCGTGGTGCCGATCATGCTAGCCGGCCTGCCCTTTATCCTCATCGTCATGCAGCCCGACCTCGGTACCGGCCTGATGCTGGCCTTTATTTTCATATCCATGACCCTTTTTGTTAAATTACGCTGGTCCACCCTGGTAACCCTGGTGGGATCAGCCGTGGTCATCGCCGCCATTGGCTGGCAGTATCTCCTGAAACCCTATCAACGCCAACGCATTGAGACATTTCTCAACCCTGGCGCCGACAGCCTGGGCACCGGTTACCACATCACGCAGTCAAAAATTGCCGTGGGTAGCGGCCTCAAATTCGGCAAGGGCTACCTGAAGGGAACTCAGGGCCATCTTGATTTTCTCCCTGAACGGCATACTGATTTTGCCTTTTCCATCTGGGCTGAGGAGTGGGGCTTTTTCGGCTCGCTGTTTTTTTTCGGCGTCTATTTTTCCCTGGTCTTCTGGGGGCTCAACATCGCCGTCTCTTCACGGGACAAGTTCGGCACCCTGCTCTGCGTAGGTGTCGTGTCTCTTATCTTTTGGCAGGCCTTTATTAATTTGGCCATGGTGATGGGATTACTACCGGTGGTGGGGATGCCCCTGCCGCTCTTTAGCTATGGAGGTTCGTCGCTGATAACCACCATGGCAGGTATCGGCATCTTGATGAGTGTGCGGATGCGCCGTTATCAGGCGCCGGTATGATTTAGAAGTCTAAAAAAACTCTAACGACAAAAGGCAACAACATTTTTGTCCTGTTGACTCAGGCATTTGACCACGGTCTTCTGATCTTCAATGGAAATGGAGGGGTCGTAGTCAGCCATCGCAGCAACACTCTCCTGCCATTCGCCCTTATCGCGGCCCAACTGTGCGCAGATCCGGCCGAGGGAATGACAGCCCTGACATTTCTGGCGAACAAGCTCTCCACATTGCAACTCAGCGGCTGAGACCTGAGGAGCTGCCATCAAGACGAGCGCTGTTCCGACAAACAGGATTGCAGACCTAACCGACAGAGCTGTCCTCATCGTCATCCCCCCTGCCCCATTCACTAAAGCCATTTCTTGCCGCGACAGGCGGCGACAACCAGCTTGGCCAGACCCTTGATAAAAAGAGGATCGTCATTTAAGGATCTGGTGCGCACTAAACGCATACCAAGCTCCTCGGCAAGCTCGGCGTACTGGATGTCTATCTCGTAAAGGGTTTCCACATGGTCGGAAACAAAGCTGATCGGCATGACAACCACTTCTTTGACCCCCTTGTCAGCCAACTCGACGAGGGTGTCCGGAGTTGAAGGTGCCAGCCATTTCACGGGCCCGGAACGACTCTGAAAACAAAGTTTTCCACGGATACCCGTCTGCTCTTCGACGGCGATAATGGTCTTGGTCAGATCGTTGAGATAGGGGTCGCCCTCCTCAATGAACTTCATGGGTAGGCTATGGGCGGAATAGACCAGGGTTGGCTTGCCGGCACAACGGCCAAACTCACGATGGACAGCGCGAACCAGGGCGTCGATATAGTTGTCCTGATCCGGCCAGGATTCAATGGCCGCGATCTCGAAGGGATAGGGCAAAGAAGCCGCAACCTCGGCAAGATCGGTCACCGATGAACCGGTGGTCGCCTTTGAGTAATGGGGGTAGAGGGTGAGAGCGACAATCCGGGTGATGCCCTCCTTACCCAGGGCCTCCAAAGTCTGCCGGGCATCGGGATGCCAATAGCGCATGGCCATATCGACCTTAAAGCTCCCCAATTGGGCAAGAAGACTCTCTAAGATTTTGCCCTGCTGGGCGGTAATTTTGCGCAGGGGGGAACCGCCGCCGATTTGCCGGTAGGCCTTGCAGGAGTTCGGAGCCCGTCGCTTGGCGATAAATCGGGCAATGGGTTTTTGGAGAAAGGGAAAGGGGGAGAGGTGGATGATCTGCCGATCAGAGAACAGATTAAACAAAAAAGGTTCAACATCCTCAAGGCGCTCGGGGCCGCCGAGATTGAGAAGGATGACGCCGATCTTTCCTTCAGCCGACTTCTGCATATTCATTTTCCAGTTCACCTGCCTTTTTCACCAGGACAGGGACATGGCCGGGCTGAAAATCTAGAAAGCTGAAGATACGCTCTTCAATCCGGCAACATTTGCCGAAATTCTCATGAATCATCTCAGTACGTTTTGCATCGCCCTGGCCGTACCGTTCAATAATATACTCCAGCCGCTCCCTCAAGGTGACAATCTTATCGTGATTAACCCGCTTATCAGCATAATAGACGACCTCTTTGGCCGAGAGCTGGGCTGGGCTGAAATCGCTGAGGATGACATGCTCGCCAACAATATCGGCCACCTCGGGAAAACCGTGATGCAGACAAATCTCCACACCGACCTCGGCATGATTACACTGGCTGTCCAGACACTGGGTCTTGGCAATATCATGGAGCAGGGCGCCGGCCACAGCCAACTCGCCATCAATCTGCATACCGGCCCGGAACAACTCCCTGCTGAGCAGGGCGGTCACCCGGGCCACCATGAAGGAGTGCTCCTTAATATTGGCAAGCATGGCATAATCAGCCATGAGCTGGGTGCATTGAGCGATTGAAGGAATCATTTTTGGCGACAGAATAACAGAAGCTACAGAATGAAACCCTTCTCCATAACTTCTTTTCCTTTTTCTACTCCGCTAATTTCTCTTACTTAGGCGATGGACGGTGTCCACGACAAACTTAGCCTTCTCCGGTGGTGTTTCAGGCAGAATCCCGTGGCCAAGATTAAAGATATGGCCCTTGGCCGCCTTGCCCCTTTCAATGATGTCCCCTATCCTTTTTTCCAGCTTATCCTCAGGCAAGAGCAAAGCAATGGGATCAAGGTTGCCCTGAATGGCGATATCAGGACCAAAGGCCTTAATGGCTGTGGGGATATCCACCCGCCAATCGAGGCCAAGGACATCAGCGCCCGAGGTCTTAGTGAGGTCGAGTAGGGCGGCGCAATTATTGGCAAAATAGATAAGGGGGATACCGGCCGGTTTCAGGGCCTTAATAATATCCTGGACATAAGGCAGGGCAAATTCGGCAAAATCACCGGGGCTCAGGGAGCCGGCCCATGAATCAAAAACCTGCAAGGCCTGGGCACCGGCCTCGGCCTGGGCCTGAAGATAGGTAATGGTGGAATCGGTGATCTTGCGCATCAAGGCGTGGTAGAGATCCGGGGCAGTGTACATCATCTTCTTGGTATTCCAGAAGGCCTTGGAGGAACCGCCCTCAATGGCGTAGGTCGACAGGGTAAAGGGGGCTCCGGAAAAACCGATGAGCGGCACCTTGGTGGCCAACTCCTTGCGGAGCAGGCGGATAGTATCCATGACATAGCCGAGCTTCTCAATCGGATCCGGGACAATGAGGCTATCGAGATCAGCCTGACAGCGCACCGGGTTGGCGAGGATGGGCCCTTGCTTCTCCTTGAAGTCAAGATCCATACCCATGGCCTCCAGGGTCACCAGGATATCGGAAAAGAGGATCGCGGCATCTACCCCGAGGATATCAACGGGCTGCAGGGTCACCTCGGCTGCCTTTTCCGGATTCTTGCAGAGTTCCAGAAAAGTCATCTGACTTCTGACCTTATGGTAGTCAGGCAGATAACGCCCGGCCTGGCGCATGATCCAGATGGGGGTATGGGAAACAGCTTCTCCTCGACAGGCTTTCAGAAAGGTATCGTTCATGGAATTTTTCTTCTGTTAATTTTAATAATCAGCCCTTGCTGGCAAAGGCCTGGCGAAAGGTGGTCAAGACATCCTTTATCATTTATCCTTCAACGAGTAATTACGCGGCACATAATTACAAAAAGGCTCTTCTGCCATATAATCGCCGCTCATGGCATAGGCCCGGGCCCGGCAGCCGCCGCAGACATTGACATACTCACATTCGCCGCAGCGCCCTTTATAGGCCTTGAAATCACGCATATCATGGAAGAGTTTTGAGTTCTCCCAGATATCCTGAAAAGACTGCTCACGGACATTGCCGGCGAATTTAGGAAAATAGCTACAGGGCAGGACATTGCCATCGACGTCTATGAGGCAGATAACCTGACCGGCCAAACAGCCCTTGGAGCCGCCGGTGGAAAACTTCAGGCTGCGGCGCTCAAACTCGTCACCGCTCTCTTTTTTCTTCTGGAGCAGAACCCGGTAATAGCTGGGAGCACAGGTGGGACGGACCAGGAGATCATTCTCGCTTTTTTCCATCTCATAATGCCACTCAAGCAGCTCGTCGTACATCTCTTGGGGTACAAGCTCCTCCATGATGTCCTCGCCGCGGCCGGTGGGGACGATCATGAACATATACCAGGCCGTGGCCCCGAGCTTTTTGGCTAGCTCATAGACCCTGGGAACCTCGTCCTTGTTACGCTTGGTGAAGGAGGAGTTGATCAGGAAAGGGATGTTATTTTCCTTAAAGAGGCGGGCGGCATTCATCATACCGTCAAAGGCGCCGGGCTGGTTGCGGAAGTCATCATGAACCGCTGCGGTGGAGCCATCCAGGGAGAGGGAAACCATCTTGATACCGCTCTTCTTGATGTTGTCACAGGTCTCCTGATTGACCAGAACGCCGTTGGTGGCCAGACACATGCGCAGCCCTTTGCTGGTACCGTAGGAGGCGATATCAAAAACATCTTCCCGGAGCAGAGGTTCACCGCCGGAGAGCACAACCACCGGTTTGGCATAGGAGGTGATATCATCGATAAGACGGGTGGCCTCGCTCATGGAGAAATCAGGATGGCCCTCGACCTCCAGGGTGGATGATGAGCGGCAATGGACACATTTCAGATTACAGCGCCTAGTAATTTCCCAGGCAATCCACTTCGGTTCAAACTTCAAGCTGTTACTCCCTTTTTTTGCATTTCAGATTTCAATGGTTATCTGACCGCCGGAACCTACATCATCCTCAAGAGCGACCATGAAAGCAACCCAAAAAAAACCTACAAATAATCAGCCGCCACTCCAGCGAGCTGACTGCGCTCACTCTTACGCAGGGTGATATGGCCATGGACCGGCAACTCCTTCAACCTCTCCACCGTGTAGGTCAGTCCATTACTGGAAGAATCGAGGTAGGGGTTGTCAATCTGGTACGGATCGCCGGTGAGCACCATCTTGGTCCCCTCACCAGCCCGGCTGACAATGGTCTTGACCTCATGGGGGGTGAGATTCTGGGCCTCGTCAACAATAACATATTGGTTGGAAATGGAACGGCCGCGGATATAGGTCAGGGCCTCCATCTCTACGACATGGTCTTTCAGAAGTTGTTCCGCTTTTTTACGAACAGACTCCTCATCCTGATCGCTGGACTTAGTGCGGTGATCTCCAAGGATATAGGTGAGGTTGTCGAAGATGGGCTGCATCCAGTGACGCAGCTTCTCGTCCTTATCACCGGGCATATAGCCGAGATCCTTGCCCAGGGGGATAATTGGCCTGCTCACCAGAATTTTATCATAACGCTCCAGGGCAATGGTGGTCTCCAGGGCAGCGGCCAGGGCCAGCAGGGTCTTACCGGTACCAGCCTGTCCCACCAGGGTGACGATTTCAACCTTGGGATCAAGGAGAAGCTCAAGGGCCATGCGCTGCTCCTTACTGCGGGAACGAATCTGCCAGGCGCTGTCATACTGCTTATTGAGACGGGTGAGACTGGTGGCCGAACTGGCCTTGACCAGGGCGGTGTGCTTGGGGTCGGCCTCGTCTTTTAAAAGAATAAATTCGTTGGGATAGAAATTAAAGCCCTCAACAGGCATTTCTTCGTTCTGAAAAAAACCCTCTAGCAGGGCACCGGGCACTTCAATCTCCCGGTAGCCGGCAAAAAGTTCGTCAAAATTAACCTTCTGCTTTTCAAAGTCCTGAACATCTAGCCCTAAGGCATCGGCCTTGAGACGGGCATTAATATCCTTGGAGACAAAAACCACCCTCTTTTTCTGACATAACAGAGTGTAGGCCACAGCCAGAATACGATTATCCGGCACAGCCAGATTGAGGCTGGGATGTTTAGAGGTCTCATGCTCCAGGACGATCATGACGGTCCCGCCGTTTTCCATCCTCACCCCTTCGTCGAGATGTCCGTGCTGGCGCAGACTGTCGAGCTCCCGAACCACCATGCGGGCATTGCGGCCCAACTCGTCACTGCGGCTCTTGAACTTGTCAAGCTCCTCAATAACAGTCATGGGCAAAACAACCATATTATCACCGAAGGAATTCAAGGCATCGGCATTGTGGAGCAGGACATTGGTATCAAGAACGAAAAATTTTTGCGACGGCGTCATAGGGATAGATAAATCCTCTAAAAAGAAATCACTCCTGCAGGTTACAGGAGATATCCAGCTAAAACCCGAGGAGACAAAGCCGCGCCGGGCTTGAGCTTGCCGGCAAGACGAATATATATATTCAAACTAACCGGGAAGGCCTTGATCTGGCAAGAAAAAAGGGAAATTGTTTGCCCCTGACAATTATGATGATATAAGTCATCTTTAAATAAAAATATAATACCACCGAGGCCTGTTTCCTCGAGGCTCGACCTCCATGTCCTTCGGTGCTGCGACAAATACTTTCCGGACGCATCGTTCAATTCACCTCCGGCCGGAAAAAGAATCATCATTTGATCATGAAAATTGCCCTTATCCAAACAAATCCCATTATTGGCGACTTCAGCGGCAATGCCGCCATCATCCAGCGCCAGGCCTTGCGCGCCAAAAAGATGGGGGCTGAGCTCGCCATCTTTCCGGAACTGGCCCTCTGCGGCTACCCGCCCATGGACTACCTGGAGCACCCCTCCTTCCTTGGCCAACAAAAGGATTACCTCGATCGCCTTATCAAAGATACCGAAGGCATAGCCATCCTCTGCGGCATTATCACTGCCTGCGACAACCAAAAGGGTAAAGCCCTGCACAACACAGCCCTGCTCTTTCGAGACGGGGAGGTCCTCCATGCCAGCCACAAAAAGCTGCTGCCCACCTATGACGTCTTTGACGAAAGCCGCTACTTCAAGCCGGGCAAGACGAGCCAGTTTTACTGTCTAGACGGCCTTAAGCTGGGCATCACCATCTGCGAGGATCTCTTTAACGACGCCGACGCCTTTCCCGAACAGCTCTATGACCATGATCCCGTTGCCGCCCTCAACGCCGACCACGACCTTGACCTGCTCATCAATATTGCCGCCTCACCCTTTACCATGGGCAAGCAGCATCTGCGCAAAAAGGCCTTTAGCGCCATCAGCCGCAAATACCGCCTGCCTCTTTTGTACTGCAACCAGGTCGGCGGCCAGGACTCCATCCTCTTTGATGGCGCCAGCTTTGTCCTGGACGATCAGGGCCGGCTCTGCGGCCAGGCCCTGGCCTTTAACGAGGACATCCTCCTTATTGACAGCAACCAGCTCTCCCCTGTTGCCTGCCCACCAGCAAACGAGGTGGCGAGTGTCCATGATGCCCTTGTCATGGGCACTAAAGACTATGTCAGCAAATGCGGATTTTCCACGGCCCTGGTGGGCTTAAGCGGCGGTATTGATTCGGCCCTGACCTGCGCCTTGGCATGCAAAGCCCTAGGACCGGAAAATGTCATGGGGGTGGCCCTGCCCTCGCCCTACTCCTCCCAAGGCTCCATTGATGACGCCAGAAAGCTGGCAGAGAATTTAGGTATCCGCTTTGAGACCCTAACCATCAACAACATCTTCGAGACCTGCAAGCAGACCCTGGCCCCTCTTTTTGAGGGCTTTCAGGAGGATGTCACCGAGCAAAATATCCAGGCCCGCATCCGCGGCATGCTGCTCATGGCCTTGGCCAACAAATACCGCTCCCTGTTACTCACCACCGGCAACAAGAGTGAGCTGGCCGTGGGCTATTGCACCCTGTACGGCGACATGAGCGGCGCCCTGGCCGTTATCTCCGATGTCCCCAAGATGCTGGTCTACGAACTTTCCAGATATGTAAACCGGGAAAGGGAGATCATCCCGGCCTCGACCATCGACAAACCACCCAGTGCCGAACTGGCCCCGGACCAGAAAGACCAGGACGACCTGCCCCCTTACGAGATCCTCGATCCCATCCTCAGTGCCTACCTTGAGGAACATAGATCCATC
>JBFFIS010000029.1:0-13386 GCA_041556375.1 Desulfurivibrionaceae bacterium
GCACGAGGCAACAGGTTGTTTTTGATGGGCAAACCGCCTTGAAAGGTGTGTTACTTGTTGAAGAAATTAAAGCTCAACAGAAAATTAAGGTTTGGTATGTGCTTGAAGATGATTTAGTCAAAGCCTTAAAAATTGAGGTGATGCCAGAGCTTGGTTGCTGATCACCTAACCTTTCTTTATCACGTTGTTGTGCAACCTTATCCTCGCCAGCCATCACGGAGGTAAAGCTATGTTATTCATACAACGCCTTACCCTACTCTTTGCGCTACTGACCTTGCCATCCTTCCCTTGTTGGGCCGGCCAGCAAACATCGCCAGGGATTGATCAAGTTAACCAACCACAAGTTAAGGTTTATTTTGATGTAAATCTTGGTAATGCCAAAAAACTTGAGACACGTCTCATGCTCATCAATACCACCTATGAGGAGTTTGTCGCCCAAGGCAGCCGACCTGACGTGGTGATTGGCTTTAGGGGTAAAGCCAGTTATTTCATCACCAAAGGGACTGGTTATGTCGAAGTTCAGGATCGTGCCTTAAAGCAAAAAATTCATGAATGGATACATATCTTCAGGTCTAAAGGTATCCAACTGGAGCAATGTCGCATTGCCTTGAAAATGACCGGCATCGAAGCGGATGATCTCCTGCCGGCGGTGAAGGTGGTCGCCAACGGCTATGTATCGATGATTGTTTATCAGAACCAGGGATTTTCGTTCGTCCCCATGGATTAGAGGGGCAAGGTAGTAGAGAGGCACACTTAGCTAGAAGATAAGGCCCGCTGACTCAAGGAGTTCCTTTTTCTTAAAAATAACCTTGATGGGAATTTTCAGCATATTGGTTTCCAGGTGCCGCTTAAGGGTGGCGATTCCGCCTCCGTCCTCAGCGTCAATAATGATGATGATCTTCACTATCTGACCACCAAGATACATAACCTCATCCACGGCCCGGATGATCTGGCTGCCTGAGGAGACCACATCACCAACGATGGCAACCCGGTCATCAGGCCTTATGCGGGATTCTATCCAACGGGGATCATGAAGGTTGCCCTCCTTTTTCATATTGTCGCGTACGTAGAACACGCCGATCTTCTTTAAGAAAGCGGCACGACAGAGAATGGAGGCGATACCATGGTTGGGGCCACCCACGGCCTGGATGTCGAGCTCTTTGATCTCTCGGTAAACAAGTTGTCCCGCCAGCTCAATGTCCTGGTGTTTAAGGGATATCTCCAAAAAATCAAAATAACTGCTGACGATTTTGGTCGGCGTCTTGAATTGACTATGCTGCTTGTAGGCCCTTTCCATGATCATGGCCTTGAGCTGGTTGCGGATATCGTTGTTTTCCAGAGGCGCCTCAGGCATGGCCAAATGACTCCTTGGTGGCAAGCTCCGATATTGACCTTATTTTTTCTTTGATGAGGGCAATATCTCCCTCCATGTCATTACCGCTGATCTGCAAAGGATGAATGAGCTCTTTCGGTCGTTTAAAAACGCCACGGTCATAAAAGATATCATAATAGGAGAGCAAGATAGCGCAGGCCTTATCAAAATGACCGTCATGAATATGGTCCTCCACCATTTTCACCTTGTCATGACCCAGCTTTTTGGCGATCCGTCTGGTCGCCTCAATCAGCTCATCCTTCGGGGTGTCAGCATAATCGCCAATCAACCTGCTAATCCGTGCCTCTGTGGGCATGGACAGGGCAAGCAAAGGGGCGGAACGCATCTGCATGAAAAAGGGTTCAGGCAAATGCACCTTGCCGATAACCCTGCTTTCATTTTCGACTATAATAGGCTGGCTTAGATCGCAAGCCGTAAATTTATCGAAGAGATTGTTTTCAAACTGCTCATTGGTGGGCTGCGGATCCTCGTTGAGGTGGCCAAAGGCAGAACCTTTATGATTTGCCAGCCCCTCGAGGTCAAGAATCTGGTACTTATCCCTGGCCAACCGGTGAATGAGATCTGTTTTACCGCTGCCGGTATAGCCGCCCAGGAGAATCAAGGGGGCAGGGCGAGAAAATGCCTGACGGATATAACGGCGATAGGCCTTATACCCACCGGCCAGCCGCCGGCAGTCAACACCGCTGATCTTCATAAGTCCACAGACGCTGTCGCTGCGCATCCCCCCCCGCCAACAGTAAATAACAGGGGCAGGGCCGCCATGGGCCCTTATTTGCTTAACTAGGCTAGCAATCTTTGGTCCGACAAACTCAAGCCCCTTATCGAGAGCGGCCTGGCGGCCTACCTGTTTATAAAGGGTACCGACGACAGCGCGCTCCTCGTCGCTAAAGAGAGGAACATTATAGGCCCCCGGTATGTGGCCGGCCTGGTATTCGCTTGGCGAGCGGACATCAATATAGGGCTGTGACGAGGAACCTACGATGGTAGCGGCATCCACCAGGGTAGTGTTTTCCTGGCAAGCCTCAACTGCTTCAGCCATAGACCGCTGCACCTATGGCCTTACCAAGTTTTTCCAGGGCGGCAATGGTATCAGGCGAATCTTCAAGACTATTTATACCTATCTTTTCGATACTGGCCTCTGGGCCAAAGATCATTTTAAGTCCGGAAACAGAACATTGACCGTCATCGCCACACTTAACACAGGGGACATTGCCGCGAACCTTAACACCACCGACAAAATTCATGCCTTCCTCCAGCATGTAGCTTTGGATGGCGCCCAGGCCCAAATCTCCGGCTGGCGGCATACCTTCATGCCCCGGCGGAATGGCTGAAGTAACGATGGCAGCCCCGGGTTTGCCGGCCATAAGGCCATGGCGGTGACGTAAGGGGTAGAGGCGCTCCATAAAGGCCTTGGTGCGGCTGTCAATGGAAGAATAAGGGGTCCAACCGGCAATGATCAGGGCGTTGGCCTTATAGGCCTTTTCCGCCAGCATGATGCCGTCGTCATCCTTAATCACGCATTTATTGGTGTTGATACAGCCCAGGCAGGCATCACAGGGGCCGACAGTATAGTCGCTTAACTTGATAAATTCAGTTTTTTGGCCTGTGGCCTCCAGGGCAATCTGCAAGGCCCTGTCCGTGTTGCTGTTTTTTATCGGTGATCCGGAGACCCCAAGAATTTTAATAGCCATAATACCCTCCAAGAGTAAATAAAGGGGCATTGTAAGCATGTCGAGGCGGCTCGTCAATACAGGAATGCAAGCAGCCTTTGCGGAATGGGGGATCGGCAAGTCAGGGACAAGGACAAGAATTTGAGGGCTGGAGAGGGAGGCTACTGCCAAACACCTTCGATGACCTCCTGGCAGCTGCCACATGTGCCGGCTGTCATCTTCATCGCCCTGGTGCTCATGCCGTAGCGGCTGATGATCTCCGTCCCGCAACTGGGGCAATAGGTGTTCTCGCCCCCCTCACCGGGGATATTGCCCTCATAAACAAAACGCAGCCCCTCCTTAAGACCGATATCGCGGGCCTTGCGCAGGGACTCGGCAGGTGTCGGAGGGCGGTCAGTCATCTTATAGGTAGGGTAGAAGGCCGTGACATGCCAGGGAATGGCCGGATCGACATCCTTTATGAAACGGGCCAGCTGTTGTAACTCCTCACTGGAATCGTTAAGCCCCGGAATTAGCAGGGTAGTAACCTCAACCCACACCCCAAGTTCATGCATGAGCCGAACATTGTCCAGCACCGGCTGCAGTCGGGCCGAGCATATCTTCTTGTAGAAGCTGTCAGTAAAGGCCTTGATATCGATATTAATGCCGTCGAGCACAGGTGCCAGGTGGCGGCTGACTTCAGGGCTCATGTAGCCGTTACTGACAAAGACATTTTTTATGTCCTTTTCATGGGCCAAAACAGCGCAGTCATAGGCAAATTCATAGAAGATGGTGGGCTCGACATAGGTATAACTGATACTGGCGCTGCCAGCGGCAAGGGCAGCATCGACAACCTGCTGCGGGCTCCTGCGACTACCCGTTATCTCACCACCAGAGAGATGTGGATATTGCGAGATCTGGTAGTTCTGGCAGTGACGACAGCGAAAGTTGCAGCCCACCGTGGCAATGGAGTACGAGCTGGAGCCAGGAAGGAAGTGAAAAAGAGGCTTTTTTTCAATGGGGTCATTATTGCCGGAAACCAGGTGGCCGTAGACCAGGCTGTAGAGCTTGCCATCCTGATTTTCGCGAACGCCGCAGATGCCACGCTTGCCTGGCTTGATCTGGCAATGATGATTACAGAGTCCACAGGTAATTTTACCATCCGGCGCAGTGGAGTAGAAGAGAGCTTCTTTCATGATTGAACCCCTATGCTCTAAAGTAGCTGGTAGGACCATTGTCGGCAGGAAATAACAGATAGCAGCGCTGCATTCTTCAAAAACTCTAAACTAACATTATCGTTTTTCAACAGGGACGGGCAATAATAACTTTATGCCCGCTCCTTTTTTAGATGTTTTGCGGCAGGAGTTTTCGACAGCACAAGAGAACAAATAAGGTTGAAGACGATGGCGAAATTAGAGAGGCAGCTCTGAGAGACTGTCGTCCTGCTGACCTTGACGGAAGAGAAAGAAGTAGAGAATAAAAACGTAGGAAAGAACGGCAACCACGGCAAAAAACCTGCTGTAAAAGCCCAACGGACAGAGAATGAGCACTGTCAGCCAGTGCAAGGCCACAAGCCTGCCGGAGTGAAGTTGGATGGGAAATTCGTGGCGCCGGACAAGAACGGCCAGGCCACTGAGATTCCAGCCATAAAGCGACAGGTAGGCGTGGATCTTGAGGAGGAATTTATACTTTTCAGGATGGTACTCAGGCGAAAAGGCCAGGACGATATAGAGGATGCCGGTGATAGCGGTGGCGACAAGAAAGAGCATGCCTGAGGTGAGAAAATATTTTTGCTGCAACTTGGTGCCCAGGTTGCGATAGAGCATATAGGTGAGCATAACAGCGCAAAAGAGCACAGAGGCAATAATGACCTGGTAGACCAGCTTCTCAAGGAGAATAAAGATGAAGAAGATGATGACGCCGAGATTAATGGTCCAGAAACAACTGTTCTTCAGCATGGTGACCAGCCGTGTGAGCGGTTGGGGCTGAGCATCCTTGCCTAGGCTGTTCATTTGACTAAATATAATAGATATGCTGATCAGTGAAATGGGAAAGGAAAAGCCGAGGAAGAAGGTGTTTAATTTTAGTTTGGCCATCTCCACCCAAAAGAAAAATTCATTATTGGCGATAACCATACTGGAGGCCAGGAGCCCAAGGCTCAGGCAGACCAGGGCGGCATGATGGAATTTTCTCTGAACCAAGACATCAGGAGACCAAAAGCTCTTTGGGTTCCAGGAAAAATGACGGACCCGGACCGCCTCAACAAGACCAGCCAATAAAACTCCCACCACCAAGGCCGGCAGATAGATCTCATAAAAGGCGAGCAGGGCATAGCTGAAAGACAGGACGAGAAAGGCCTTGCCAGGACCGGTCAATCTGCGGGCATCCTCAGTAAAATAGATGAGAATGGTGCCGCCGCTGCAAAGGTTGAACAAAAAGATATGCAAGCGCTCAAAATCGAAATGAAAATCAGCAGGCACAAATAGGCCGGTATAGCCGAAGGCCAGGGCTGAAGCCATGAGCAGCAGGAAGATGAGACGGAGTTGATAGGGCATCATGAGATTAGGGTACCAAGAAGATAATCAAGGGCGTTTCCAAGAGATGGATAGCGGAATCGAAAGCCACTGGCAAGGAGTTTCTCCGGTATTACCCTGGTACTGGCCAGGGGAATCTCATCGGCCATGGCTCCGAAACGCAGGCGCAGGAGAGCAGCCGGGATAGCAGGCAGGGTGGGGCGGACGAGCTTGGCAGCCAGGGTGGTGACAAAGTCGCGGTTGCTCAGAGGTTGGGGGGCACAAATGTTGATAGGGCCATGTAAGCTGTCGGTAAAAGCGATATGATGGATGGCCCAGATCAGGTCGTTTATGGACAGCCAGCTCATATACTGACTGCCAGTGCCGAGGGGACCAATAATACCGAATTTTGCCGGGCCAAGCATGGTCTGCAAGGCCCCGCCCTTGGGCGTTAAGGCAACACCAATACGCAGCAAAGCCAATCTGATGCCGGCCTGTGCCGCTGGTTGCGCGGCCTCTTCCCAGTCAGCGCAAACCTGGGAGATGAAATCAGTTCCCGCGCAACTCTCCTCGGTGAGAATCTCATCATGCCGATGGCCGTAATAACCAATGGCCGAGGCCGACAAGAAGGCCTGCGGTTGCTGGCTGCGGGCGGCAATTTTTTCAGCCAGCAGCCTGGTGGCCAAAATGCGGCTGTCGATTATTCTCTTTTTCTTCTCAGGGCTCCAGCGGCCACTGCCGATATTTTCGCCGGCAAGATGGATAACCACATCAACATGGTCAAGACCATCCAAGTTAAGTTTCCCATGCAGAGGGTCCCAAAAGAGCTCATCAGCACCTATTGGTTGCCGGCGCACCAGCTTAATCACCCGATGGCCGCCTGTGGTCAAGAAGGGAATAAGGCTGCGGCCGACAACACCGCTGGCGCCGCTGACCAGAAAGGTTCGTGGCTGGGTGCTATGGCCCTGATGGGCTAAAAGGTCTTCAGCAAGAATGTGGTGGCGGTAGGCGAAGGTGGCCTGAAGCTGTTTGTCAATGAAGCCGGCGAAGAGATCGCCCATTCTTCCCAGGGGCAGCTCAAAATCAATAGTGTCGATAAGGCTGGAACTCTGGGTTGAGTTCTCCTCAAAACGATGGGTATGGATGAATTGCCGAAAAGGGCCGCGCTGCTGTTCGTCCCGGAAAAAGGCAGGGCGCTCATAGCCAGTATGGCGGGCCCGCCAGGGCACAGGAAGAGGGCCGGCCTTCATGAGCAGGTCCACCTGGGCCCCTTCGTTGATATGATTATCCTTACCGATCACCCGCAATGGGTCCCAGGGGGGGATCAATCTCTCCAGGGCACCTGTCCTTTCATGCCAGGCAAAGAGGCTTTGGCGATCAACGCTAAAGGTTGATTGCTTGCTGAATTGATGGACCGTCATGCGCCGCTCGTAGCCGTAAAGGGGTATGGCCGGTAGGGCGTTGGATAAAGGCAGGTGAAAAGGGTCATGAGACCATGCCCCCATTTTGGGCCTTATTGGCGAGCTGGCCGCAGGCGGCGGAAATGTCATCACCGCGGCTGGTTCTAATCAAAACAGTATAACCGGCCTTGCGCAGGATTTCCTGAAAGGCGTAGGTCCGGTTACGGCTCGGTTTTTTGTAGGGCAGCTCCGGGGCCTCGTTACAGGGCAGGAGGTTGATCTTGCAAGGTATGCCGTGCAGCAGCTTGGCAAGCTTACGGGCATCATCATCCGAGTCATTGATGCCGGCCAAGAGAATGTACTCAAACATGATGCGCTTGCGCGTAGGCAAAGGGAAGTTACGGCAGGCCTCCAGGACCTCGGCAATGGGATAGGTGAGATTGACCGGCATGATCTGGCTGCGGACCTCATCATCAGCGCCATGAAGGGAAATAGCCAGATTAACGCTGATCCTTTTACCCAACTCGACGATCTTCGGGGCCAGACCGCATGTGGAGACCGTGGTACGGCGACTGGAAAAGTCGAGGCCGATCTCATCCATGATGATCTCCAGGGAGGTAATGAGATTATCGAAATTAGCCAAAGGCTCCCCCATACCCATGAAGACCAGATTGCTGATCCTGCCGGCCTCTCGCTCAGCCAAATCAGCCTGTACGGCGCAGATCTGACCGACAATCTCAGCCGGAGTCAGGTTGCGCTTAAAGCCCATGGTGCCGGTGAGGCAGAAGTTACATGCCATGGCGCAGCCGACCTGGGAAGAAATGCAGAGGGTGTTGCGATCTTCTTCCGGAATAAGAACGCTTTCGATCATCAGCCCATCATGGAGCTGCAGGCCGTACTTAATGGTGCCATCCTGTGATACTTCCCGCACGGCAATAGGTAACGAACTGATAAAGGCAATCTCCCTTAATTCCTCACGGAACTTTTTGGAAAGATCGGTCATCTGCTCGAAGTCGATAATCCCTGGCCGGTAGAGCCAGGCGAAGATCTGCTTGGCCCGGTATGAGGAATGCCCTTGGGAGGTGATCCACTGCTGGAGCTGATCACGGCTGAGATTTTTGAGGTCGATTTTTTCAGTTGTCATCAATGAGTTGCGTTTGCCAGGGGTTAGTAGTTACAATCTCAATACCTTTGTTTGCTTAGACCTGTCAAGGCGCCATTGCCAGTACTTCAGCCCATGTCCTTAAGGGAGATATCGATGAAAAAGAGTAGCGCCATGATGAGATTTTGGGTGCTCTGCCTTTTCTTGCCATCCTGTACCTTTATTTTTGGGGTCAATATTGATGACGATAACGCCCTCAACCTCGAGCCGCTCTGGCAGACAGAGGCTGTTTTTGACAACCCGGACTCAGTGCTTTTTGATCCAGTGGCCAAGATCCTAATCGTCTCCAATATCAACGGTCCAGCCATGAAGAGAGACGGCAATGGCTACCTGAGCAAGGTTGCCTTAAACGGTGTGATCCTCGACCGTACGTGGCTTACAGGTCTTGACGGCCCTAAGGGCATGGCCTTACAGGACAACACCCTCTATGTCGCCGACATTTCCAGCCTGGCAGTGGTTGATCTCACCTCTGGCCTGGTGGAAAAATATCCGGCCCCACGAGCAAAATATCTTAACGATGTTACCCTAGACAGTAACGGCAGGATCTTTGTTTCCGATACCTACACCGATACCATCTACCTGTTCAACGGCAAGGAGCTTCAGGTCTGGTTGCGAGATAAACGCCTGGCCTCGCCAAACGGCCTTTTTGCCGAAGGCGACGCCCTCTATGTCGGCAGCTGGGGCCAGAGAACCTGCGGCCTGGAGACAGAGGTGCCAGGTCATCTGCTCAAGATTGATCTGGTCACCCAAAAAATCCAAGATGTCGGCTCTGGTACGCCTCTGGCCAATGTTGATGGGGTCGAGGGCCTGGGAAACCGTGGCTTTCTCGTCACCGACAGTGCCAGGGGAGTCCTTATTCATCTGAGCCCTGAGGCTGAGATTATTAAAACAATTGCCCTGGCTCAAGGTCCTGCGGGCCTGGAGGTCTTGCCTCCAGATTGGGAACTCATGGTTGTGCCGCTTACCAAGAGCAATACCGTAAAGGCCTTTACCCTGCCGCTGCCAAGGTAGCCTGTTGTAAAAAGATTGGCAGAGGTGGCCGACAGATATATACTAAATAAATCTTTACGTTATTTTCCCCAAGGTGAATTGCTGATGTCTTCTTCTGAAGAAGAAAATGAAATCCTGGATCTCAGAAAAATGGAGGATGTCTTTGCCTGCCTGGAGACCGTTGCCATGGCTCAAGCCCTGCTAAGCACGGTTGATCCTGATACTGCCGACGAGTTGGAGAAGGTCACCGCCGCCCTGGGCGCCCTGTCCTTGGTCATTGACCAGGGAGACCTGGTACAGGTGGTTGAGAAAACTGTTGAGGTCCCTGGTCCAGCTGGCCAGCAGCCAGCAGCACCATCTTCGGATTCAGGAGAGCGGGGGATTGACGATCTGGTGGAGTTTGCCGGCGGCGACAAACTGACCGATTCCTATCACCCCCCCTCTGATGACGATGATGCCATCATTGATATCCTCACCGGCGAAAAGATACGCTAAACGTCTAAACTCCAGCGTCGACAAAACGAGAGCTTGAAGGCGTTCCTTAAACTCCCAAAAACACCTTAGAAGCCAGCAGCAAATAATTTTTGGGTATACTCATCTGATGGCCTGCTGAAAATCTCCCGGGTCGTCCCCTGTTCGATAATCCGTCCATCCTTCATAACGGCAATTTCGTCGGCCAGGGCCCTTACCACCCGCAAATCGTGGGAAATAAACATATAGGCAATACTATACTTTTCCTGCAGGTCACGGAGCAGGCTAATAATCTGGGCCTGGATTGTCATGTCCAGGGCACTGGTGGGCTCGTCCATGACGATAAATTTAGGCTTCAAGGCGATGGCCCGGGCAATTGCGATGCGCTGCCGCTGGCCTCCGGAGAACTCATGGGGGTAGCGGCTTGCCATGGTGGCCTTAAGACCGACCTCCTCTAGGGCCTGGGCAACCAGGGTCTCTCTTTCCTGACGATTGGCGCCGATCTTATGAACCTCAAGGCCTTCGCTGATAATCTGGCCGACGGTGAAGCGGGGCGACAGTGACGAGAAGGGGTCCTGGAAAACAATCTGCATCTGAGCCCGCAGGGCCCGCATTTCCTTAGGGGTATACAGGCTTATATCTCTGCCCTCAAAAAAGACATTACCCTCAGCCTTCAGCAAGCGCAGCAGGGAGTAGCCCAGGGTGGATTTTCCTGATCCAGACTCACCAACAATGCCGTAGGTCGTGCCCTGCCGCACTGAAAGATTTACATTATCAACGGCAACTATCTCTCCGACTTTACGCTTTAAAAAGCCCTTCTTTATCGGAAAGGAGCAGCGCATGTTTTTAATGGTAAGTAACGGCGGCCTGTCCAGGCGGGCTACCTGTTCTCCGTGGGGCACCGAGGATAAAAGATGGCGAGTATGGGCCTCCTGGGGCTGGGCAAATATCTTCCCCGTATCACCCTGTTCGACAATCCGGCCCTCGGTCATAATCGACACCCGCCGGGCTACCTTCTTGACCATATTGAGATCATGGGTAATCAGCAGAATGGCCATCTGGTAATGATCCTGGAGCTCCTGGAGCAGATCGAGAATCTGGGCCTGGATGGTGACATCAAGGGCCGTGGTGGGCTCATCGGCAATGAGCAGTTCAGGCCGACAGGCCAGGGCCATGCTGATCATCAACCTTTGACGCTGGCCGCCTGAGAGTTGATGGGGGTAGTCAGCCATTCTCTGGCCGCCGTTCTTGATCCCGGTTTGGTCAAGAAGCTTGAGGGCCTCTTTTTCAGCCTCGTTTTTGGTCATGCTTCGGTGGATGAGCAGCGGCTCCATAAGCTGCTTGCCGATGGGATAGACCGGGTTCAAGGAGGTCATGGGTTCTTGGAAAATCATACTGATACGGTTGCCACGGATGGCCATGATCTCCGGCTCACTATAGGTCAGCAGATTTTTGCCATGGAAAAGGATTTCACCGCTGGCCTGGTATTGCTCCTGATCATGGAGCTGGAGGATGGAGTGGGCGAGCACCGATTTACCGGAACCCGACTCACCGACCAGGGCCACGGTTTCCTGCTGGCCAATATCGAGAGAAACGTTATGAAGGACTTTACTCACTTCATTTTTCGACTGGAAGCCACCAGAGAGGTTCTTTATTGTCAGCATATCAGGCCTTCCTCGGGTCAAAGGCCTCACGCAGGGCTTCGCCAATAAAGATGAGCAGAACGAGAGTAAGTACCAGGACACCAAAGGTGGTGAGGGAAATCCACCAGGCGTCGATGTTTGCCTTGCCCTGGGCCAGCAGTTCACCCAGGCTAGGGGATGGTGGGGGAACGCCAAGGCCGAGGAAATCAAGGCTGGTAAGGGCAATAATGGCCCCTGACATCCGAAAGGGCAGAAAGGTGATCACCGGTGTCATGCCGTTGGGCAGCAGGTGACGATACATGATGGTCAGGTTGTCGACGCCCAGGGCACGGGCAGCAACAACATAATCAAGGTTGCGTCCCTTGAGAAACTCGGCCCGGACATAATCGGAAAGACCCATCCAGCCAAAGAGTGACAGCAGGATCAGCAGCAACCAGATACTGGGCTTGAAGATGGAGGCAAAGATGATGAGCAGATAAAGCTCGGGCATGGCGCTCCAGATCTCAATAAAGCGCTGACCGATGAGGTCTACGCGGCCACCAAAGTAGCCCTGCAGGGCCCCAACGACAATGCCAAGCAGGGTACCGGAAATGGTCAGGGCCAGGCCAAAGAGGATGGAGAGGCGGAAACCGTAGAGCAAACGAGCCAAGACATCACGACCGCGATCATCGGTACCCAGAAGGTTCACCGGGCTGGGCGGCGAAGGCACCGGTACGGTCAGTTCCTGGTTTATTGACCTGTAGTTATGCGGGTTTATGGGGAAGAGAGCGAAATTATCCCCTGTGGTCATCTTTTCCAACATATAGGGGTCGCGATAATCACAGGGGGTGTCAAAATCACCGCCAAAGGTGGTCTCTGGATAATCATGAAAATAGGGGAGGTAATAGCTGCCCTCATAGCGCACCACAAAGGGTTTATCATTACTGAGGAGCTCGGCCCCCAGACTGGCAAAAAAGAGAATGATAAAGAGGATGAGGCTTATGTGGCCCCTCCTGTTTGCCTTGAATTTCTGCCAGCGCAGTTGATTTACCGTCATCGTCCTTTCCCTTAACCTACCGAGGTGTCAAAGGTGATACGGGGATCAACCACCACATAGCTCAAATCAGAGAGTAGGCGGGCGATGAGGCCGAGAATGGTAAAGAGAAACAGGGTGCCGAGAACCACTGGATAATCACGGTTTAAGATTGATTCATAGGCCAACAGACCCATGCCATCCAGGGAAAAGATAGTCTCAATGAGAAGACTGCCGGTGAAAAAGGACATGATAAAGGCCCCTGGAAAACCGGTAATCAGGGGAATAATACCGTTTCTGAAGATATGGCCGTAAAGAACCTGGTTCTCGCTGAGCCCCTTGGCACGGGCTGTTACCACATACTGTTTACGGATCTCTTCCAGAAAACAGTTTTTGGTGAGCATGGTCATCACTGCCAGGCTGGAAACCGCCATCGATATAATGGGCAGGGCCATATGCCAGAGATAGTCCATGATTTTTTGCAACAGGCTAAGCTGGCTGAAATTATCAGAGACCAGGCCGCGCAGGGGAAAGATGTTCCAGAAGCTGCCGCCGCCAAAAAGGACGATGAGCAAAATGGCCAAAACAAAGCCTGGTATGGCGTAGCCCACGAGAATGACGGTAGACGAGATAAAGTCGAAGCGCGAACCGTCCCGCACCGCCTTTTTGATGCCGAGGGGGATACAGACCCCGTAGACGATAACAAACGACCAGAGCCCCAGCGACATGGAAACCGGCAGTTTGGATATAACCAGGGAGGTGACGCTGCGGTGGTGGTAATAGCTGTCGCCGAAATCCAGCAGCAGATAGTTCTTCATCATAGTGATGAAGCGGATATGGGCCGGTTTATCAAAGCCGTAGAGCTTTTTAATCTCCTCCAGGCGATCCTGGTCAAGGCCCTTGTTGCCGCGATAAACGGTGGTGGTGGAACGGGCAACCTCACCACCCTGGGCACCGCCCGATTCGAGATTGGCGATCATCCTCTCCACCGGTCCCCCCGGGACAAACTGGGTAATAGAAAAGGTGATAAGCATGATCCCAAAGAGGGTAGGGATCATCAGGAGAAGGCGGCGAAGGATATAACTCAACATGGTGGTGGGCTGTAGCCTCAAGTTTTAGAGCAAGGACGATAAAAACGGTGGAGTTATTTAAA
>JBFFIS010000030.1:0-13369 GCA_041556375.1 Desulfurivibrionaceae bacterium
CGGGTGAAGATAACAACATCCTTGCCGGTGACCTTAGGCTGAAAGAGCGCAATATCGGCGAAAATATCTTTCGGTTGCTCTTTAAGACTGGTGATACTTATCCTGGTTTTTCTGAGCTGGGCCTCGGCGGCACCCTCGGTGGGGGCATCAATCTTTCCTTTGCGCTTTTCGCCGTAGGAGTTAACCCCTTTCCACAAATAAATTGGCATATCTTACCTCGTTTTAGACTTCACCTATGTGTAACCAGATGTTTTCCCAAGAGATTCTGAAGGATGTCTCTGTGAAAAACAAGAAGAATGGAGGTTACACCATCATGCCCCCAACTATTTGCACCAAGCGGCATCCCTGCTTGCCCTGTAGGACACCTTCACTTTATCGTTGACAAGGTCAACGAGACCAACTAATAAGTATTGTTTTTTAACAAGAACCGTCTTCAAACAGTATAAAACGTCAACCAGTCAATAATATTACTTTTCTGGCGTTTAGCACAAGATTTTATAGCTAATTTTTTTAAGGAGCTGAGTTATGGCAAAGGCGAGTAAAAATAAGGCGCCCCAGAACACCGAGCAGTACAGCAGTGGATTATTTAACCCAGTCATTGAAAAATGTGATGGTTGTGATCGTATTATTGAGGTGGATAATAGTAAATACTGTCAGACCTACACTGTTCCCGACGCAAAATGGAAACTGGGCATCTGCAATTTCGCCACCCACGTCAAGCCTGAGATCAAGGTGGCCACCATCAAGGTCAACCCCCTTAAGGCGGCAAAACGCGCCTCTGCCAAGAAAAAATAAATTTGCAAGCTTGACGTTTGCTAATAAAAAAAGGTGCTTGTTGCAAAACAAGCACCTTTTTTTATTTGGCAGTAGGCCACTGAGAGCGAATGAACTCCTTATCCTCCAGAATGGCCCGAAATCTTTCATAGTTCTCAGCAAAATGTCGTGGCGCTGCACCATTTGCAATTATCAAGGTGGCAACCTTTGGCAGTAAAGATTGCGCCCTATCGTTGATGGCATTAAGCACTTTGTCCATTACCTGCTGCGGTTTCATCTCATAAGACGGCAGCTCTTTGGTCAAGGCTATTTCAACCAACGTCTCATTGAGCTCCGGTATGATTCGAATGATTCTGGGTACATCATAAATATCTGCAACTCGTAAAAATTCCTCCTCCATTTCAGACGAAAGTCCTACCAAGATTTCCCGTAACTCTTCTTCGCTAGAGACATTCTCTTCACTAAAGAGAAGACGGACATAGGGGGTCAGCTCCTCCTGGGCCAGATTCTTTTTCTGACATTCAGCGACAAGCCACTCCACCTGCATTTCTGGACTACGGGCGATAAATGGCAAATAATTTTGATACCATCGCCTACCCTGCCTCTCTTTTTTCTTTGGCTCACAGCTCTGATCCATAATTTTCCCGGACTACCTTATCGATGATGTACTCGAAATAATCTTTGGTGAATGGTTTAGTCACATACTGACTTACCCCTTCACGATAAGCCATCAAAATAGTATACAGCTGAGCCTCAGCGGTCAATAACACAAAAGGCAGATTCACAGTCGCCTCATGACTGCGTACCATCTGCAAGAAATCCATACCGGTTAAGTCAGGCATCGACCAATCGGAAAGAATCAGCTTGACCTCAATTTCTTCGATAATTTTAAGGGCCGACTTTACGCCAGAGGCCTCATGAATATTTTCATACCCCATTTCCTGCAGACGTTTCATGATAATCCGCCGCATTATCATGGAATCATCAACAATAAGAATGGAAATAAACTGACGGTGCATTACGAGTACCCTGACAATAAAATTGCAATCTTTAACAAAGAGATGAGGTGTCATTATTTATGATAGCCTAAGAGAATGCAGAATCTCAACCGTCATAGCCGCATGGAATAATGACAAGACTAGCTGTGCTAAACTTATTATCTAATACATTTGACCCCTCCAGAACCGTACTGTAAAGTTAATTTTTCAAGCAACGCCTCTGTTTATTTCATGGCCAACCAGGCCGCCCTTAACCTATTCTAGACCCTAACAACCATGCCAAAAAAAGAATCTTCAACGCCTCTCCTGCCCATTCTTATTATTCTTGTCGTTATTGTCGGCGGTCTTTTCTTTCTGTTCAAGCCCCGTCAAGAAACGCCTGTTACTCCGGCATCACCGACGCCTGAAACAACCACCCTATCCCCGCTCGAAAAAAGCACCGATATCCCCGCCGACACTGCCAGGCAACAGAGCCCTCCAAAACCATCCTCAGGAGAGCAGAAAACTCTTTTACGTCAGGCCCCAATGGAGGCCGCCTTAACCAACCCATGCCTTGAAGCAACCCAAAGACTGGATCTGTTTTTCACCTATCTTGACGACCAAGAGTACATTCAAGAATATCAATTCCCGAAGGGCAGCAAGGACATTGTAAGTCAGTTCATCAACACGCTCTTAAAGTCCCCCCCTCCCATAAACGGCAACAACCTTAACGGTGTTGACATCATCCGCAACTCAGCCCACATCTACCGGACCTTAGGGGCACAAAACCTGACGTTTCTCCTTAAAATTATTGAAAACGAAGCAGATCTCATGGAAGAGACCTGCGGCTATTTCCATGAGTGGATCACTATCTCGCCACAATGCCTTAACCACTCGTACCCATTACGCCCCACCCTTGAGAGTCTCTACGAATATGCCGCTTTTTTTGTTAAAACAACTGGCGGCAGGGCCTACCTGGCACGCAGGGAAGGCAGCCTCCGTCTCCTGGCAGAATTTTACAGTATCCTCATTATCCATCAAGCAGACCAACGAGGTCTGAATAAATACAAGGTCGATCTGGCTCTTCTTCTCCCCCACCTTATTAGCGAGATAGAGGAGTCTGATGAGCTGGCCGGCAAAAACGGCTACCTGACCTCTCTCTATGATATCCGCACCCAGCTCTAAGGTGTCGAGGGCTGTCTATTTAGGAACACAGCCCTCTGTTTAGCAATAAAAAAGGCGCTCTGCTTTTCAAGCAGGGCGCCTTTTTTATTGGTGGTGGCGTAAAAAACCTAATCCCGGTTGCCCAGGAAGCGCAGAAGCATCAAAAAAAGATTAATAAAATCGAGATAGAGGGTGAGGGCCCCGAGGATTGCCATTTTCTTCACAGCACCTTCACTGCCAGACATGGCGCCTAGACCCATCTGACTAATGCGTTGGACATCATAGGCGGTAAGACCGGTGAAGACGACAACGCCGATGCCGGAAATAACCCAGCTCATCATGGAACTCTGGACAAAGAAATTCACCAGGCTGGCAAGGATTATTCCAATAAGCCCCATAAACAAAAAGGAGCCCCAGCTGGAAAGATCCTTTTTGGTGACATAGCCATAGACAGCCATGGAACCGAACATTCCTGCCGTTACCAGAAAGGTTGTCGCCACCGATGTAGCGGTGTAGAGCAAAAGAATCCACGATAGAGTGATGCCGTTCAAGGCGGAGTACAGCAGAAAAAGCGAGGTGGCTGTTCCTGCCTCCAGCTTGTCAATGCGTGCCGAGAGATAGATCACCAGACCAATTTCAGCCAGCATCACCATAAAGAGCATAGAGCGATTAACATAAAAAAACTGCACGGCCGTCTCTGAAGAAGCCACCGCAAAGGCAACAAAGGCCGTAAGGCCAAGACCTATAGCCATCCAGTTAAATACTTTGGCCAAAAAGATGGTGTTGGCCTGGGTCTGGGCTGTAGTGCTATAAGGGGCCCGACTTACTTGATTGTGAAGCATCTGCTTCCCTCCTTAATCAATGTTTCTGTTAATATTGGTGACAAAATAATTTCGTATTTATTTTAGACAAGATGGAAAAATGCTTTTTTTTAAAAAAGTTCCTCTTCAACCCTATCGGTCAGCCATCAGTCGGGCAACGGGTCGAGTGCTGTCGAGCTGTTCCATGCCAATTTTAATGGCCGCAGTGAGCGGCACCGAAAGCAGCATGCCAGGAATCCCCCACATCCACCCCCAAAAGAGTAGGGAGAGAAGGACCACAAGAGGACTTAAATTAAGACCCTGCCCCATCACTTTTGGTTCCACAACATTTCCCACCACCACCTGGATAGAAATCAACATCCCAGCCACAACCATGGTCTTGGTCATGGAACCGGTCTGAAAAAGTGTTATTGCTACCGGCGGTGCCACCGAGATGAGCGAACCGATATTGGGGATAAAATTAAGAGCAAAGGCCAACACGCCCCAGAGCAAAGCAAAATGAATACCAAAAAGCATAAGACTGACACTCACCAACAGTCCAGTCAGGGCACTGATAGCGGTCTTCAGGCCGAGATAATGTTGGACAGACTTGTTAATCCGCCCCAGGGCCTCTAGTACCGGCTCACTGTTTTCACGCCCAAGGGAACGTAAAATACGCCTAGGGAACCCCTCCCTTTCAGCCATAAGAAATATCAAGAAAAGCAGGACCCACATGGTATCACCGAGAAAGGCAAAGAAAGAACCACTCATCCTCTGCACCATGGCACCAAGGGGTTTAAAATCCGCCTGGCTGAAACTTTCCAGAAAAGAGGCATACATCTCCTTGGCCTCGGCCACCGACATCCCTGCCAAGGAAAGAAGGGATTGACCATAGCTCCAGAACTTATCTTCAAAGACAGGCAGCTGTTCATGGAATTCCTGGATATTCGCCGCAACCAGTCGGCCAAAAAGATAGAGAAAAACGAGACAGAGACAGACAACCAGAATTATTCGTAGAAAATTGGGGACCCTGAAACGGGCCAGAAAATCAAGGGGAATACCCAGTGCGTAGACGAGAAGAAGGGCAATGGCCAAGGGGACAAATAAAAACGCCAGAGTTTTTAAGACCACCGTCCCAAGAACAGCAATAAGAACCCAAGCCGCCCACTGCACCACTTTTTCCCCAGGCATCTTTATTATTTTTTCCATCTGCTCGAAAATCGTCCTCTCCGTTTATGTGTAAACCACTCATTACCTGCCGAGAGACATCAGTTCACAAATATGCCGCCGACAAACACCAGGCGCTGACAAAATTTAGTTAAAAAGAGAAGCACCCAGCCCTGATTCAGACAGGTGAAGCTGTCAATAATATGGTATACTACTCGATTTTCAACTTAGGAACAAAGCTCATTTATGACGCCTCAACGTCCCAACAAACGCCAAAAGCTTCTGCAGTCCGTAGCCTCACTCAACAATGATGAACGCACGGTTTTGCAGCTTCTAGCTGTCATCTACACCCCCATAGCCGAAAACCTGCTGAAGAAATGCCTCTTAGACTGGCCGGCATTTACCAGCCGCTCACTTGAGAAGACACCGCTTTCTTTTATTGTCAAAAAGCTCCAGGACAAAAAACTCATTTCGAGCCAGCGCCAATGCCATGCCCTGCTTGCTGAACCTTTAACCAGGGAGCTCGTCGCTCAAAAAAAATTAAAGGCGCTGGTGACGATTATTCGCCGTTTTTTACCCTCAGAAGAAAACCCCTCCCAAAGCACCTGCCTTCGTGAGATGCGCTTTGGCCTCTACCTCCATGACTTCGACCTTTTCAATACTTTTTTCCTCAAGTATCACAGTTTTCCATCAGAGAAGGGTTTGTCGCCCCTTACCCGGATCTTAAACAATCCTTTTTCCTCCTCCCTAGTTCGCACCCTACCGACCCATCTTCGTATCCACGCCCTTCAGCATATCGTTACCGATTCCCTCAGCCGCCTGCTTAACCTGGAAATCCCCCTGCATTTTCTCTTAGAGGATCAAAACTGGCGCTCTACCCCCAAGGCCGGCCTGGCCTCTCTTTCCTATTTGCGCGGCGTGTGTCTCTTGGTGCGCGGCGAGTTTGCCAAGGTGGAGGAAAACTGCCGTTTTTCCGAGGGGTCGGGCAGTCTGGGTATCTATGGTTGGCTGGCCTTCTGCCAGGGCCAGATAGACACCTCCCTGGCCTTTTTTGAATCGGATCTGAAGATCCTGCGTCAGCAAAACGGCGCCGACTTTTTCTTTCCCGGGCCGGAAGGTTTTTTCTTTCTCCTGGCCCTCCTCAAGAAGGGCGATTTCAGTCAGGCAAACCGCATTCTCAATTATATTAGAAACTTTATCCACCATCAGCCCGAAAGCCCTCTGACCCCCTGCTTTCAATCGCTGCAAAATTTTATTCTTTTCCGGCGCCGATCTTTTGGTGCCTATAGTGAGCCCCCCGATTTCAGCGGTGACAACTCCCCTCTTTCCGTTCTCGTTGCCAACCTCTGCCATTATTGGCTTCATCACAGCCTGCCGGCCCGAGAGATCTCCTCCTTAACGGCCTATGGCCAAAAGGCGCGGCAGAACAAATTTTTATGGCTGGCTGAGGAATTCACCGCCTTGGCAGCCCCGGACAACAAAAGCGAAGGCCCTCCCGCCCTTGCCGACCTCATCCCTCCCCAGGAATCTTGGCAGCGGGCCTTAAGCGCCCTAAGCGCTCTCAAGGAGGAAGAAATTGCCGAGCTCAGCGAACCCAGGGTCAGGCTGGCCTGGGTTGTCGATTTCCGTGATGGCTTCCTTACCATTGTCCCACGTCAGCAAAAAAGAAAGAAAAATGGTGTCTGGCCCAAGGGCCGCCCTATCTCCCTGCAACGCCTATTCAACAAGGAAAATGTCGATTTTCTCAGCAAACAGGATCAAGACATAATCTCGACTCTCAAAGAAACCACGGTGCGCGGGGTCACAAGCTATGACTTTGACATGTCTCGCACCCTGCCCACCTTGATTGGCCACCCGACCCTCTTTTTGGCGGAATCCCCGGAGACGCCGGTAGAAATAACGGCTGGCGTTCCGGAACTCTTTGTCTCTAAACAGGGCGACCACCTTCTCCTTCGCCTCACCCCGGAAATCGGCGATGAGCCAACTGTCGCCATCCGTGAGGACAGAGGCCGCTTCAAGATAGTCAAGATCACCCAGGAACATCGCCGCATTGTCGAAATTATCGGCACAGAAGGGCTGTTGATCCCGGAGGATGCCAAAGACCAGGTGCTCGGCACCCTGGGTATTCTGTCCTCGTCGGTTACTGTTCATTCTGAAATCGGCCCGCAAGCAAGCGATGCCCACGACGTTCCGGCAGATGCCACCCCGGTTCTGCAGCTCACCCCGGTGGGCAACGGCTTTCGGCTTGCCATGCTCATCCGCCCTTTCGGAACCCAGGGCCCCTACCTGCAGCCAGCCTATGGTGCCCATACCCTGATTGCTGAGATTAGCGGCCAAAAGCAACAGACCTGTCGTGATTTTGACCTAGAAAAACAAAAATGCCAGGAGGTGATTGCCGGCTGCCCCCTTCTGGAAAGAGAGGACCATCTCGACTACCAATGGCAGCTCAGCGATCCAGAGTCCTGCCTGGTATTACTCGAAGAGTTACAAGGCCTCGAAGTCCCGATACGCCTGGAATGGCCGGAAGGAGAAAAGCTGCGCATCACCAGCAAGGTTGATTTCCGCCACGTCAGGATGGGGATAAAAAAGAAGGGAAACTGGTTTGAGGTGGACGGTAGCATTGACCTTGACCAGGACAAGGTGATGGACATGCGCCAACTTCTCCAACTTGTCCAAAACCGCCAGAGCCGCTTTATCCCCCTGGAAAACGGCCAGTTCATCTCCCTTTCCCGGGCCCTGCGCCAGCATCTCCATGATTTTGCCTCAGCATCTCAGCATAAGGACAAGGAGATTGCTCTGCACCCCCTTGCCTTTCACATGCTGGACACCTTTGAAAATGCCGGTTGCCAACTAAACGGCACTCATGCCTGGCATGAACAACGGCAACGCATCATTGAGGCCCAAAACCTGTCGCCTACGGTGCCATCCACCCTACAGGCCGTCTTGCGTGATTACCAGACAGAGGGCTTCCGCTGGCTGAGCCGTCTGGCCCACTGGGGAGGCGGTGCCTGTCTGGCCGATGATATGGGTCTGGGTAAAACCATCCAGGCCTTGGCCGTCATCCTTGAACGGGCCGGTCAAGGCCCCACCCTTGTTGTTGCCCCCACCTCGGTATGCCTCAACTGGTTGGCAGAGGCCGAGCAATTCAGCCCCACCTTGCGGCCGGTGATCTTCGGACAGCAGGACAGACAGGCCCTGATGGAAAAAGTTGGTCCCTTTGATCTCATCATCGCCAGCTACGGCCTCCTCCAGCAGGAGGAAAAGCTTTTTGCCAAAACCCACTGGCAGACCATTATTCTGGATGAGGCCCAGGCCATTAAAAACATGTCCACCAAACGCTCCAAGGCAGCGATGAATCTCCAGGCCAAATTCAAGGTCATCACCACCGGCACCCCCATTGAAAATCACCTGGGCGAACTGTGGAATCTCTTTAACTTTATCAACCCCGGCCTGCTTGGGAGTCTCAAGGACTTCAACCAAAATTTCGCCATTCCCATTGAACGCCACAACGACCCGGATAAACGGCGCATCCTCAAGAAAATTCTGCAGCCATTCATCCTGCGCCGCCTCAAATCGCAGGTCCTTGAAGAGCTGCCGTCCCGCACGGAAATTGTTCTCAAGGTGGAGATGAGCCAGGAAGAGATCATTTTTTACGAGGCCCTCCGCCAAGAGGCACTGGCCGGCATTACCAAGGACATGTCAGCATCCAGCCGGCCCATGAAAATCCTGGCGGCCATAACCCGCCTGCGCCAAGCAAGTTGCCACCCCCGCCTGGTCGCACCAACAAGTACCCTGCCCAGCGCCAAGCTCAAACTCTTTGCCAAGGTCATTGAAGATTTGCTGGAAAACAACCACAAGGCCCTCGTCTTCAGCCAGTTTGTCAGCCACCTGACCCTGATCCGCGAACATCTTGATGCCCGCGGCATCTCCTATCAGTATCTCGACGGCACCACCCCGCCGCCAGAGAGACAAAAAAGGGTCGATGCCTTCCAAAACGGCGAAGGCGACCTCTTTCTCATCAGCCTCAAGGCCGGTGGAGTCGGACTCAACCTCACGGCTGCCGACTATGTCATCCATATGGACCCATGGTGGAACCCAGCCGTGGAGGATCAGGCCTCCGACCGGGCCCATCGTATCGGTCAGCTGCGCCCGGTCACCATTTACCGACTGGTCTGCGCTCAGACCATTGAGGAAAAAATTCTCTCCCTGCATCGGGAGAAAAAAGACCTGGCCGACAGCCTCCTGGAAGGCACCGACATAGCAACACGACTTGATACAGAGGCCCTCCTCAACCTGCTCCAGGAAAACAGAGTGACTTTCCCCGCCGACGACAGCCCTTCCCGGCTTACCTGATCACAAAAAAACGGGCATCTTGTCAGTGACAAGGTGCCCGTTGCAAATGTGCCTAAAGCTGCCCATGAGAGGAAATCTACTTCTCAGCAAGTTCCTCCTCACTGGCGTTTTCCTCATCGATGAGGCGCATGCCCTCCATCAGCAGTCCCATAAAATTACCTATGGACTCTGTGCCCATATCCTCCAGGGAGAGACAGGAGGTAAACTTGAAGGAACCGGTATTCTCACGAAGAATGGCCCAGAAGGCCTCTTTACCCTTTTTGCCGGCATATTCAGCGCGAATAATGGCCCCGTCACTAAAAGTGATCAGACCCTTGCCCAGTGGCAGCCGCAACTCAAAAAGACCTGTTTTGCGGTTCTCATTGAACATCTGAAAAAGCTCACCAGGATTAATCTCATCGAACTGGCCGGAAACCCCGGCGGCATACTCCTCGGTCCGGGCGGCATTGGCCACCGACAACCTCTGGACCAGCATGCGGGTAAAGGCCATCTGCAAGAAGGGATATTTCACCAGAATATTGCTCAGATCTTTGCCCGAGAGCATAAGGACCCGTGTCGTCTCGGCAGTGCGGATGGGGGCAGAAACCGGCTTGCCTGAAATCAGACTCATCTCGCCAAAGATCTCACCGCGCTGCAAGGTGGCAATGGGGCTGCCGTCATCATCGAGGACATGAACACTGCCAGACAGAATAATATAAAGGAATTTGCCAGGCCGGCCTTTCTGCAGAACGATTTTGCCGGAGGGAAGAGTATCCTGCTTGAAAAAATCAACTATCTCCTTGAGATGATCACCATCCAGGGCGGAGAAGAAGGAAAAAGTACCCAACATATCCACCAGAGAGCCAGACTCCAGGGCCTGCTCCTTTTTCTCGGCAGCAGCGAGCATCCGCATCTGCGGGGTCAGGTATTGACCGCCGCTGTCCTCCATGGGACCAAACTTGATGATGCCGGTGCAACCGGGGCAGTTATACTCTGCCTTGAGGGCCTCCGGGCCTTTCTTTTTACTGCTCAGATACTGTAAAAGAATGTCAGCAAGCCCTTTGGACAAAAAAAGACAGGCAGGCTTCCCCTCTGGAGGCAGAAGGGCAAGACCGGAAACGGAAAAAACCTCCTCCACCTTGTACATGGGGCAATCCCGTGTTTCGAGAATATGAAAATGTGTTTCCAGTAAATCCATAATAATTTCTACCGAGAGCGTCTCAGATGTGCTCGTGTTTGCATGAAGTGTCTATCATAATTAGCTTTTGCTCTGACGGCAAGCGCCTTTCCATGCCCACCTTCCTTCCTGACAACTATCTCCTGGAAGTTCACAAAAAAACCTCTGACTGTCCCCGCAGACTGTTTAAAAAAAAATTAATCAAGTACACTCATACCAGGCGGCAGAACCCGCTCAAGCTACTCGTTTACATTTTTTTGACCCATGAATGGGGAGACAATGAAAAACAACGTCTGCACGTATCAATTCGATGAATTCGGCGGCACCACGGCCCTTATCGCCAACATCACAGGTTCCGCTCTCCAGCATGATCACTACCTCAACAAGGGTACGGCCTTTAACCAAAAAGAGCGCCAGGAGCTCAACCTTGAAGGCGCCCTGCCCCCATCTCCTCGTCACCTGGCGAGTCAGGTGATCAACAGTGCCCTCAAGGTGGACAATAAGGAGGATGATATTGAACGCTATATATATATCCGCGCCCTTTTTGACCGCAACGTCACCCTGGCCCACGCCCTTATCGCCAGCAATATCGCCCATTATATGCGGATCATCTACACCCCTACGGTGGGACTAGTCTGCCAGCGCTACTCAAACCTCTTTCGCAGTGCCAACGGTATCCATTTCTACCCGGGCAATATCCACCAGGCCGAAAAAATTCTCAAGCGCTATAGCTATCGTGATATCCGCGTCGCCGTGGTCACCGATAACCAGGGGATCCTCGGCCTTGGCGACCAGGGGACCGGCGGCATTGCCATCTGCCTGGGCAAATTGATGCTCTACACCCAGGGTGCAGGCATCGCCCCCTGGCATTGCCTGCCCATCTCCCTGGACATCGGCACCGACAACCCGGAGTTGCTCGCTGACAAAGAATATCTGGGCTGGCGCCACGAACGTCTCACCGGTCAAGATTATCTTGACTTCATCGGCACCTTTTCTGCTGCCTTCAAAAAGGTCTTCCCCAACGCCCTCTGCCAGTGGGAGGATTTTTCCAAGCAGAACGCCTTTGCCATCCGCGATACCTACGTCGACGAGATGATCAGCTTCAACGATGACATCCAGGGCACTGGCGCGGTCACCTTGGCCGCGGTCATTGCCGCCATGCGCATTAAAAAAGAAAAATTAGGCGACCAGACCTACCTTGTCCACGGGGCCGGAGCCGGGGGCGTGGGGGTTGCCGAACAGATCTTTGTCGCCCTCTGCGAAGAAGGCTTATCCGACGAGGAAGCGGCCGACCGCATCTTCACCACCGACAGCAAGGGCCTGGTGACAACGGACCAGCACCTCCCTTCCTATAAGGAAAAATTTGCCAAAGATCCTAAGCGCTTTCCCTGGATAGCCAAGAGCAAAGACAAGGTGCTGCTCACCACCACCCAGGAGGCCAAGGTCACGGTACTCATTGGCACCTCCGGTCAGGCCGGCAGCTTCACCCAGGAAATCGCCCAAGCCGTGTTAGCCAATACGCCTCGACCTGTCATCCTGCCCCTGTCAAACCCCACGACCTACTGTGAGGCCACTCCAAAGGACATCATGCACTGGACCAAGGGCAAGGCCCTGGTTGCCACCGGCAGCCCTTTTGCGCCGGTCGAGTACAAGAAACAGACCTTTACCATCGGCCAATGCAATAATGTCTTTGTCTTTCCCGGCGTCGGCTTAGGCACCATCGGTTCCGGAGCCACCAAGGTGCTGCCCTCTTTTTTCACTGCTGCGGCCCATGCCGTCGCCCAACAGGTGAGCGCCGAGGCCCTGGAAGGCGGCGAGCTGCTGCCGTCGGTGGAGCAGTTACGGGAGGTCAGCTTAGAGGTGGCGGTGGCGGTAGGCAAGAAAGCCATCGAAGAAGGGGTAGCACAAAACTGCAGCTTCAGCACCTTTGAACACCGGGGGGATCCCAAGCGTCTGCGGGCCCTGCTTTCCAATATGCGCTGGGAGCCCACCTATCTGCCCATTAAGGTCGACACGGGCTGCTGATTTCTCTCCAAAGCGACGATAACAACATTAAGGTCGGCGCTGCCTCGCTGTCGAATTCGACATGGAATAAAATCATCCCGAATCGGCAAGGCCACCTCGTCGCTAGCCAGTAACGGCAGCCTTGAGAAATTCTCGATTGAGCCGAGCGATATGCCTGATGGAAATGGCCTTGGGGCAGGCGGCCTCGCACTCCCGCTCGTTGGTGCAATTACCAAAACCGAGATTATCCATGGTATTGACCATATTCAGCGCCCTCTCCTTGCGCTCCGGGTGGCCCTGGGGCAGGAGGGCTAGCTGGGACACCTTGGCGCTGACAAAGAGCATGGCCGCAGCATTAGGACAGGCGGCAACACAGGCCCCGCAGCCGATACAGGCTGCCGCGTCCATGGCCTGTTCGGCCTTATGCTGAGAGATGGGGATGGCGTTGGCGTCCGGGGCACCGCCGGCGTTCACCGACACATAGCCACCAGCCTGGATAAGAGTATCAAAGGCGGAGCGATCCACCACCAAGTCTTTGACCACCTTAAAGGCCCGGGCCCGAAAGGGCTCGACAACCAGGGTGTCACCACTGCTGAAATGCCGCATATGGAGCTGGCAGAGGGTGGTCTCCTTCTCCGGGCCGTGGGGCTGGCCGTTGACCACCGCCCCGCACATGCCGCAGATGCCCTCCCGGCAGTCATGATCAAAGGCAACCGGCTCCTCGCCGGTGAGCAAGAGCTGCTCATTGAGAACATCGAGCATCTCCAGAAAGGACATATCCGTTGAGATATTGCGCAGGGTATAGGTGCTCAGCGCCCCTTTTGACCTGCTGTTTTTCTGGCGCCAGACCTTGAGGGTCAGATTGATTGTCCCGGAACTCTTCATAGATAAACCCATTTACTTATAGCTACGGCTGCTAAGCTCGACATTTTCAAAGGACAACATTTCTTTGTGCAGCAAGGGCTTGGCATCCC
>JBFFIS010000031.1:0-12879 GCA_041556375.1 Desulfurivibrionaceae bacterium
AGAGAAGGTATTGACAGCCAGAGCCGACTATTGTAAAAACGACGCTTCACCATGATGGGCCCTTAACTCAGCTGGTAGAGTATCTGACTTTTAATCAGAGAGTCGCGCGTTCGAGCCGCGCAGGGCCCACCATTTAGTCCCCATCGTCTAGCCTGGTCCAGGACACCGGCCTTTCACGCCGGCAACAGGGGTTCGAATCCCCTTGGGGACGCCAAGGAAATTTTAAAGGGTTTAGCACTCATGTGCTAAACCCTTTTTTTTTGCCCTGAACATTTCTCCGCCCAGTCAGGTCATTACCCTCCCCAGTCAACCATATCTCTCGCCTTGAGCTGCGCTCCTTATCGGCCCTGGCTGTTTCCTGTGGCGCCCATCGCCGTGGTTACAAGACCATGTCTGCAAGGCAAACAATGGTTAGAAGAAAGCCGGCAGAAATGATAATATGGCATAAGTAAACTTTCGCTGTTTAGAGGGCGCAGGAGTTGTTTTTGCCATGGATGCCGTGTCACCCCTTACTTTGAATCTTGGTCTGCTGCTGTTGACCGGTCTGGCCTTAGGCTATATTGCCTCCCGTTACAGCTTGCCGCGGGTAGCAGCCTACGTCATTGCCGGCATGATCTTTTCACCCGATCTGCTGGGTAGATCTGGGTGGGTCGACATAGGTGACTGGGCGGCACCTCTTACAACGACGGCTTTGGGAATCATCGCCTACCTGATTGGCGGCTCCATAACTTTGAAGCAACTGCGGCGATCCGGGAGGGTTATTCTGGGTTCTGCAATTGGCGAATCCTTGGGGGCGGTGCTCTGTGTCTTTGCGGCCTTTTGGCTGATACTGCCTGATACCTATGCCATCTCAGTGGTGCAGTTGGCCCTGGCCTTTGCGGCAATTGCTGCAACCACCGCCCCTGCCGGCACCATCGCCATCCTCCATCAATATCGGGCCCGGGGCCCGGTTTCGAACATGCTGTTAGGGGTTGTGGCTCTAGATGATGCTATCGGGATTATTTTCTTTTCTTTAATGATAGTTGTCGCTGTCGGCCAGTCACTGACCATGAGCCTGGGCACAGCTGTATTAGAAATCTTTGGTGCCCTTGGCCTCGGCATTGTCGCCGGTCGTATGCTTTTTCAATTTGGCAAAAGATTTCATCAAGGTGGCTTACTTCTGCCAGTTGTCCTTGGTCATATCCTTCTGGTCCTTGGCTTGGCCGAGATGTTGGGTTGTTCTCCTCTGCTGGCCACCATGGCTCTGGGTTTTGCGTCGCGCTATTTTTCACGTGCTGCCGCTGATCGTATGTTCATTCAGGTGGAATATTTTGAGGAACTTGTTTTTCTCATCTTTTTTACCCTCGCTGGCGCCCACTTTGAATTTTCGGTGTTTGTCGGCCATCTTGATTTGGTTGTGGTTTATTTTATCGCCCGGATTATCGGCAAAATTGGCGGCGCCGCCCTTGGCGCTGCTGCTGCCGGTGCCTCCCAACCAGTAGTGCGCTGGCTTGGCATCGGTCTTATTCCTCAGGCCGGTGTTGCCGTGGGGCTTGCCTTGACCCTCAGCCACGAACCGGCCTTTCGGGAAATCAGCACGATGATCCTCAACGTGATACTGGCAGCAACGCTGTTGAATGAGGTGCTTGGCCCTTTAGCGACAAAGTTCGCCCTTGGCCGGGCAAATGAGCTTGGTATTAAACGAGGAAAGGAGGGGGGATGAAGGTATCTGAATGGATGAGCCGTTTCCCAGGTCATATTATGACCATTGAGCCTGAAAGCTCCCTGGAACAGACCATTGATCACATGTTGGCCGGGGCCTGTGTGCAGGATATCTATGTCGTATCCGGCGACGATGTCGTTGTAGGCCATCTTTCCCATAAAAGACTTGCTGGCCTCTTGTTGGTCGAACATCGGCCAATTCATACACGGCGGCAAATTATGGAGCGTGTTGTGCTCGGTTCGGTCGAGGAGTTGATGGCCGGCGAATTTATTTTTGCCCGGCCTGACGAGGAGTTGGATGATGTCTTGTGCCGATTCGTTGACCATGACCTGCAGGATATGCCGGTCCTTGATGAGCAAGGACTTTTGATAGGGGGCATTAATCTCAATACGGTCTTGCGGGAGATCCGCAAAAGCCCTAGTGTAATTTGTGGATGATTGCTTTTCAGGGACTTGAAAGACAGCAGAATGGAGCCATCATGGATCAGATGGAAGAAACGTATGTTGGCAGGGTTATTGCCGTCAGGGGCAGCGTTGTCGATGTTGCCTTTGCTGGCAGTATCCCCCCTATTACCGGCCTGCTCTATGCCGGTGAAAATCATGATGTGATCATCGAGGTCAGTGATCATCTTGATGGCCAGACGGTGCGCTGCATTGCCCTTAACCCCACCGCTGGTCTTGGTAGAGGAGATGAGGCCAAAGGCAGTGATGCCCCCATAGAAGTGCCGGTGGGTGATGGGCTTCTCGGGCGGATGTTGAATCTTTTTGGTGAGGCTATTGATAATAATCCTCAAGCCATTGATGCCGTAAAACGTTCCATCCACCAGCGGCCGATTCCCTTGGCGCAGAGGGTGACCAGCGAAGAGATCTTTCTCACCGGTATTAAGGTCATCGATCTCCTGATTCCCTTGGAGCGCGGCGGCAAAGCCGGTCTTTTTGGTGGGGCTGGGGTGGGAAAGACTGTTGTGATTACTGAACTCATCAACAATATGGTGGGCAAGCACAGCGGCGTCAGCATTTTCTGCGGCATTGGTGAACGATGCCGGGAGGGCGAGGAACTCTATCGGGAGATGGACGCTGCCGGGGTTCTGAAAAATACCGTCATGGTCTTTGGCCAGATGAACGAATCCCCAGGCGCCCGCTTCCGGGTCGGCCACAGTGCCCTGACCATGGCAGAGCACTTCAGGGATGACCTTGGCCAGGATGTTCTTCTTCTTGTCGACAATATATTCCGTTTCATCCAGGCTGGTATGGAGTTATCCGGCCTTCTGGGCAGGCTTCCTTCCAGGCTGGGCTATCAGCCGACCATGGCAACAGAGCTTGCCGACCTCGAAGAGCGGATTGCCAGCTCAAAAAAAGCGGCAATTACCTCTATTCAGGCCGTCTATGTCCCAGCCGATGACTTGACCGATCCGGCCGCCGTCCACACCTTTGCCCATCTCTCGGCAAGTATTGTTCTTTCCCGTAAACTTGCCAGTGAAGGTTTTTATCCGGCGATTGATCCGCTGCAGTCCCATTCGATGATGCTGACGCCCCGTATTGTCGGCCAAAGGCATTATGATGTGGCCCGTGAGGTCAAGAAGATCCTGGCCACCTATGAGGACCTGAAAGACATTATTGCCATGCTCGGCATCGAAGAGCTGGCTCGGGAAGACAGGAAAGTCGTCTATCGGGCCAGGAGACTTGAACGCTTTATGACCCAGCCTTTTTTTACCACCAAACATTTTACAGGCCTTGAAGGAAAATTGGTCGATCTTACCGAGACTATTGACGGCTGCGAACGGATCCTCAATGATGAATTTTCAGGGGTAGATGAAAGTGCCCTCTATATGATCGGCCCGATCAGCGAGGCCAAAATAGATAAAGAGCAGAGTGCGGCATGAATGACCCGGGTATTGCCCTGAAAATATACCTGCCCACAGGTATATTTATTGATGAAAAGGTCGGCAAGGTAAAGGGGGAAAGCCCGGCCGGGGCATTCTGCCTGTTGCCCCGCCATATTGATTACGTCACCGCCCTTGTTTCCGGCATTTTTTCATATACCAGCCCGGCCGGCCGGGAATCTTTTTTGGCCCTTGATGATGGCATCCTGGTCAAGAAGGGTCAGGAGGTGATGGTTGCCACCCGGCGGGCTGTTGCCGGCGAGCTCGGTATGCTGAACCAGGAAGTAGAAAAGATGGTCATGGTCAGCCAGGAGAGGGAAAAACTTAATAAATCAGCGGTGGCCAAACTGGAAGCCGGATTTTTGCGACGTTTTATGGAGTTTAGTCATTGAAAGAGCCCGAGGCTGCTGGGCCTCAAATGTGAGGATGAGCTTGATATGCCCCCCCCTAATAACACCTCACCAGATAAGTTTCCGAAGGATGTCCGGGACCGGGAAAGGCGTAAGCTCAGGAGTTTGCGGCAGGAGAAGCAGGTCTGGTTCGGCCTTGGCATGTTCGGGCTGGTCGGTTGGTCCGTTGCCGTGCCGGCGGTGGTTGCAACCTTTATCGGCCTGTGGATTGACCGCCAGATACCGGGCAGATACTCCTGGACGTTGATGCTCTTTATCGCTGGTCTCTGTCTTGGTTGCTATAATGCCTGGTATTGGCTGCAGAAGGAGCGGCAGGCCATTGGCAGAGATAGGAGGGACGATGATGATGCTTGAGGCGAACTGGCCCTATATTGCCGCTTTTGGGGGTGGCGTTGGCCTGGGACTTTTTTATTTTGGCGGCCTGTGGCTCACGGTAAAAAAAATCCCCAGGAGCAGTAACCCCAAACAGCTTCTCGTGTGGAGCGCTGTCGGCCGTCTTGCTCCCACCCTGTTGGCCTTGTTTTTTGCCGTCCGGATTGATCCGGGTTTTTTTGTGGTCATGCTGCCCGGTTTTTTTGCTGTCCGCCATGTTATGACCCGCAGGGTTGCACATATTAGCAGGGAGCAGACTGATGCGGCTTAGCCCTGACAGTATTGTCATTTTTAAAAACGCTTTCGTGACCCTGAACGGCACCATCCTTTTTACCTGGCTGGTGATGGCCCTCCTGGCTGGCGGCTCCTGGCTGGTGACCCGGCGTCTTTCCTCCGGTGCGGACATTCCCCGCTGGCAGAATCTTCTTGAGAGTATTATCACCCTGCTGCTCGGTCAGATCCGTGATGTTACCAGGCAGGAGCCGCGGCGCTTCCTGCCCTTTATCGGCACCCTGTTTGTCTTCATTGCCATCTGCAATCTCCTGGCAATTATCCCTGGCTTTCAGCCGCCCACAGGCTCGCTGTCAACAACCGCCGCTCTTGCCAGCTGTGTCTTCGTGGCAGTGCCTCTTTATGGCATCGGCGATTCCGGCCTTGGCGGGTATCTGAAAAATTACATTAAACCAACGCCGATGATGCTGCCTTTTAATGTCAGCGGTGAAATAAGCCGGACCTTGGCCCTTGCCGTCCGCCTTTTTGGCAATGTCATGAGCGGCGCCATGATCGGTGGGATTCTGCTCGCCATCGCCCCTTTGATCTTCCCGGTGATTATGCAGATGCTTGGCCTGCTGACCGGTATGGTTCAGGCCTATATCTTTGCCATTCTCGCGGCGGTATATATTGCCGCCGGATTGAAGGTGCACGAGGGCCATGTTCAGCAAGACGTTTGACCTTGAAAGGCGACCGGGGAGAAGAGGAGGTCTGGTGTAAAGGTTGTTGAGGGTGAAAAGTTATCACTGCATAAGCAGGAATCCAGAGGCCTTGGCTTGATTTCGTAGACTAAGATCGGCGCTTATCTTCCTCGTTTTCTCAGGAGTGACCGGCAGCAGGAAGGTACGGCGAGGATAATTTGGATAAAAAAAGAAAAGGAGTTTCCCATGGACAGCTTAACACTGGTAGCGGTGGCTTCAATTGTTTCCTCCGGCATCTGTATTGGTATCGGCGCAATAGGCCCGGCCCTTGGCGAGGGTCGGGCCTTGGCGATGGCGTTAAATTCAATTGCCCTGCAGCCCGATGAGACAAACAGTATAACGCGGACCCTTTTTGTCGGCCTCGCCATGGTTGAGTCAACGGCAATCTACTGCTTTGTCGTCACCATGATTCTGCTTTTTGCCAATCCGTTTTGGAATTATTTTCTCGCCAGGGTCGGGGGGTAGGCAATGCTTATTGACTGGCCGACAGTCATTTTTCAGATCATCAACTTCCTGATCTTAATTGCCCTGCTCAAACGGTTTTTGTATGGCCCGATACTCAAGGCCATGGATGAGCGCCAGCGCCGGGTGGCAAAGCGCCTGGCAGACGCGGCCAGGTCGGAAAAAGAGGCCGCCCAGCGCCTGGCCGACGTGGCCGAGGAACAGCGCAATCTTGCCAAGGCCAGGGAGGAGATGTTGCTGCAGGCCTCCCTGGAGGTAGAGGCCTGGAAAAAGGAAGCGCTGCTGCGCCTGCAGGCCGAAGTTGATGAAAAGAGGCAGGGCTGGAACAGTCTCCTGGCCGCTGAGCAGGAGGCCTTTCTCCATAATCTTAAAGGTCTTGTCAGCAGGAATGTTTTCAGGATCGCCCGAAAGGCCCTGGCTGATCTCGCCGATGATGAATTAGAGGCGCGCCTTATAAGCACCTTTGTGGCAAAAATCGACGCCAAGAACGCCGACGTTGAGGCCCTGCGTATTCCATCGGCATCAGAGATCAGGTGTATTACCGGATTCCCCCTGGCGGCTTCACAACAACAAGAGCTGGCAAAGGCTCTTCGGTCCTATGCCGGCGAGGGCAGCACGCTTTCTTTCCAGGAAGAGCAGGATCTGGGCCTGGGGGTCCAGCTCGTCCGTGACGACCAGAAATGGGAATGGAATGTTAACCGATATATGCTCGAGATGGAGACTGACATCCTCAAAACTATGAGTTCTCTTTCCGGAGGAGGTTATGAGTAATAAGGAAGTCCTGCAACAGCTTCTTGCCGACACCGACAAGGAGCTTGATGCCGGCATCGGCCAGCATAGGGCGGCAATCGTCCAGGAAGAGGTCGGCCGCGTCCTTTCTATCGGCCAGGGCATAGTCTGGGCCGGAGGTCTCAAGCGCATAAAGTCCGAAGAGCTCGTCCATTTTGACAATGGCGTCATCGGTCTCGTCATCGACATCCTGCCCGACAAGACAGGCATTGTGCTCCTTGACCAGGAAAAGGGCTTAAAGGCCGGGGCGGAAATACGACGAACCGGGCGTATTCTGGAGGTGCCTGTTGATGAAAGCCTGATCGGCCGCATTGTCGATCCTTTGGGCCGCCCCCTTGACGAAAAAAGCCCCATCCAGGCGGCGACCACCCTGGCGGTGCAGAGGGAGGCGCCGGCCATCATGGTGCGTGGTCCGGTCAATAAGCCTCTGCAGACAGGGATCAAGGTTATCGATTCCCTGATCCCCATCGGCCGCGGTCAAAGGGAACTCATTCTCGGTGATCGGCAGACCGGCAAGACCGGGGTGGCAGTGGATACCATCATTAATCAGGCCGATAAGGATGTTTACTGTATCTACTGCGCCATCGGTCAGCGCAGCTCCTCTGTTGCCAAGGTGGTTGCCGAGCTTGAACGCCACAATGCCATGGCCTACAGCACCGTGGTCGTGGCCGGGGCCAGTGATCCGCCGGGTATCCAGTTTATTGCCCCCTATGCCGCCACCTCCATGGCAGAATATTTTATGGCCAAGGGTAAGGATGTTCTCATCGTCTATGATGATCTGACCCGGCATGCCCTGGCTTATCGTCAGATCTCTCTTCTTCTGCGCCGCCCGCCTGGCCGGGAGGCCTTCCCTGGCGATATTTTTTACGTCCACAGCCGTCTCTTGGAGCGTTCAACCAGGCTCCGGCCTGAGCATGGTGGCGGCTCGCTGACATCAATGCCGGTTATCGAAACAGAGGCCCAGAATATCTCCGCCTATATTCCGACCAATCTTATCTCGATTACCGACGGCCAGATTTATCTGTCCCCGGATCTTTTTCAGAAAGGGGTGTTACCGGCAGTAGATGTCGGCAAGTCGGTGTCGCGGGTGGGGGGCAAGGCCCAACTGCCGGCATATCGGCAAGTGGCCGGTGACCTGCGTCTTTCCTATTCACAGTTTCAGGAGCTTGAGTCCTTTGCCCGTTTTGGCACCCGCCTGGATGACAGGACAAAAAAGACACTGCAGCACGGCCATCGCGTCCGGGAGATATTAAAACAAAAGCAGTTTGCCCCCTTAAGTGCCGCCGAGCAGATTGCGGTATTACTCGCCGTCAATAAGGGCATGGCTGATCTCGTGCCGGTTGACAGCATTTTGGCAATGGAGGCTAAAATTGTAGAGGTCGTCAGAGGGAGCGCCGGCTTTTCTCAGGCCCTTGCCGTGGCCGGCAATGATGACCCTGTCTGGGCTAAGCTCGAAAGAGAGCTTGAACAAATAGTAGCGCAGTTTGAGCCTGTCGGGCCTGAGGCCGCATAGTATGGAGACCTTAGAGGGGCTTGGCCGAAAAATCAGAACCGTCCAGGACCTGCTTTCTGTGGTCAAGACGATGAAAAGCCTTGCTGCCGTCAACATCAGGCAGTTTGAGGCGGCAGCCAGATCAATGGACGCCTATAGTGATGTTATCGAAGGCGGCTGGCAGGCATTGTTTCGCAATAAAATCCATATTCAGAGCAGGAAGCCTTCAGTCGCCGCTGTCTGTCTGGTGTTGGGCTCGGACCAGGGAATGTGCGGCCAGTTCAATGATACGATCGTCCAATTTGCCCTGGAAGAGACAACCTCTCTCCAGGCCCAAGGCGTAAAGCCTCGCTTCTGGACGGCCGGAGAACGCGCCAGGGCTGGATTAGAAGAGGAGAGCGCAATAGAGCAACATTTCCCCCTGCCTTCCTCCCATGATGCCATCGGTGATTTGATGTTTACCGTCGTCCAGCACTTTGCCGGGCTCCATGAACAACAACAGGTCGGCATGCTCATTTTGTATTATAACCGCCTGGGTCGGGCCGGGACCTACGAACCTGTTTCCTTGCAAGTTTTGCCCTTTGATGCCACCTGGAGCAAGCAACACACTGAGGCAAGCTGGCCGTCCCGTAGTTTCCCAATTGTCGGCATGGGGATGGATGCCTTTTTTGAACATATCTTCCGGCAGCATATCTTTGCGGCGATTTATAAAGCCTTTGCCCAGTCGCTGGCCAGTGAGAACGCCGCCCGGCTCGCGGCCATGCAGGCGGCAGAAAAAAATATCTTAGAGTTGCAAGAAAAACTCCAGGGCAAGTTTCGCGAGAGCAGGCAAAATGCCATCACCGCCGAGCTGCTTGACATTATCTCCGGCTTTGAAGCCTTGGACGAGGCCTGATTAAGAAGCTGTGAAGACAGCAGCATTGATTGTACGGGTGTAAAACGATGAAGGTGTCTTGCTGACGGTGTCAGACATAGAAATGGTAAAGGTCTTTGGCCGTATGTGTTAAACTGAGCCAAGATCTCTTTTGGCGCTATTTGGCATGGAAAGAGGTTTTGCTGCATGTTGCGTTTGTGGCTTCAATTCGCCTTGGAGAACGGTAGGCATGGTAATAAGCGATGAATTTAAATTCCCTCGCCCCCTTGATTGGGCGAAGTTTTCCGACCCGCGGCGGGTCAAGGAGATCTATGGGATTTCCGCTGTTCTTCCCATTGAGCATATCCAGCGGCGCTGGTACCGGACCCACGAGGAGAGGTCTGAGGAAGAGGAGGTCAATCATGTCGGCCTTGCCCTTCAGCAGCTTGTCGATCAGGTCAATGCCAACCTTGAGTTTCACGGTGTTGAAATCCATATAGCCCTGGTGCGCAAAGATGAGGGCTATTCCCTGGAGATCTACGACTGCACCAGCCTGGATGTCTGCCGGATTATCAAGGAAGAGGCAGTCAATATCTCGGAATTACCCCTCCTTCTCAAAAATCTCCAGGAAGGTGCCGGCCTCTTGGTCGATGCCGAGACCTGAGAAGGTCCTTGGGCCAGCCAACTCTGATTTTGCTCCAAAATCCTCTTTTATCTCGTTCTGTGTGCTTAGGCAGGCCATCTTGCTAAACTCTGATTTCAAGCCAGGTTCAATAAACAAAATATTTCTCTCTGGATTTTTGCCGTGTAATTTGTTGTTTTTGTGGTAGTTATAATAAGTTTTTTTGCTGTAGGGATATGAAGAGAAATCACGCGAGTGAGAATTAATTAATAGTTGCTCAAAATGGATAAAGAAACTATATTAGTAATTATTATCCATTACAAATGTGAGGTGAGGCATGAATGCGAACCCTAAAATTCGGATGACAAAGCAGCGGCAGGTGATTCTTGAAGAACTCTGCAAGGTGACCAGTCATCCCACTGCCGATGAAATGTATCAGATGATCCGTAAGCGTCTGCCCAAGATTAGTCTGGGAACTGTGTACCGTAACCTGGAGATTCTCTCCGAACTCGGTATGGTTCTCAAGCTAGATGTCGGTGGTACGCAAAAACGATTTGATGGTAACGTCGAAAATCACTATCATGTTCGATGTACTGAGTGTGGTTGTGTCGGTGATTTGCATATGCCAACGGACCATAATATCGAGCAGAAGGCTCAGGGACTCACTGATTTCCAGATTCAAAGGCATAGCCTGGAGTTTATAGGTGTCTGCCCGGAATGCCGTGATGCCAAGAGTCGCAGGGTCGCATAACTCATTCCTGCATCAGCTCGTCCTCACCCCTTTTAAATTGTTTATATCTCAACCAGGAGGATCAGATGGCAGCCCAACTCGATATCTTTAAGTGTGACAAATGCGGTAATATCGTCGAGCTACTTCATGCCGGCGGCGGCGCCCTTTTTTGCTGTAATGCCCCCATGGTGCATCTTGCGGAGAACACCGTGGACGCAGCCCAGGAAAAACATGTCCCTGTTATTGAGAAGACGGACAGTGGCTATCTGGTCAAGGTTGGCGAGGTTGCCCATCCCATGACCGAAGATCACCTCATTATGTGGATTGAGCTTGTTGCTGACGGTGTCGTTCATCGCAAGTTTCTGGCCCCCGGCGATGCCCCTGAAGCGACCTTCGATGTCAAGGCTGACAAGGTAACGGCCCGCGAGCTTTGTAATCTCCACGGCGTTTGGAGGGCATAAGGACTATGTTGAGTGACAAGATGGTCAAGGCCCTCAATGACCAGATTAATGCCGAGATGTATTCCGCCTATTTTTACCTGTCGATGAACTCCTATTTTGAGTCGATCAGCCTGGCTGGGTTTTCCCACTGGATGCGCTTTCAGGCCCAGGAGGAGATGCTCCATGCCATGAAGCTCTACGATTATGTTAATGAGCGTGGCGGACAGGTGGTCCTCGAGACCATTGCCAAGCCTCCGGCCCAGTGGGATTCACCTGCGGAAGTTTTTGATGATGTCTTGGCCCATGAGCAGAAGGTCACTGGACTCATTAATAATCTGATGAATATCGCCCAGGACGAGCGTGATCATGCCAGTGCCGGTTTTCTGCAGTGGTTTGTCTCCGAGCAAGTCGAGGAGGAGGACAATGTCGGTGCTGTGGTTGATAAGCTCAAACTAATCGGTTCTGATACCAGCGGCCTTTTTGTCCTCGACCAGGAGCTTGGCAAGCGCCTACCGCCGACGGTTCAATAGATTTTTTCTTCTCTTCATGTCAAAAAAGCCGGCAATGATTTTATAATCATTGCCGGCTTTTTTTGTTTCTCTTGCTTTGTCTATTTTTTCCTTTGTCTTCCTGTGGAATACGTGGTTTTTTGATAGGTGATTTGATACGTGTTAACCAATTTTTGCCGCGAACTCAGATTCCGGCACTGAGATTTTGAGATAGATACATCCCGAGTTGGAGGAGAGAGATGAGCGCTGAAGAGATTAAAAAGAATATCTATTGGGTGGGTGCCGTTGATTGGAACATCCGTGATTTTCACGGCTATTCCACCTACAAGGGCACAACCTATAATGCCTATTTGGTCAAGGATGAGAAGGTCTGCCTCTTTGATACCGTCAAGGCCACTTTTAAAAATGAGATGCTCTTTCATCTTGGTGAGCTTATCGATCCTGAAGAGATCGATTATATCGTCGTCAATCATGTTGAGCTTGACCACTCCGGCTATCTGCCGGAAATGATTAAGCTTTGTAAGCCGGAAAAGGTTTTTTGCTCGCCCATGGGCCTCAAGGCCATCGAAACCCATTTCCATCCGGTGGACTGGCCGCTGGAGGTGGTGAAGTCGGGTGACTCCATTTCCCTGGGTTCGAAAACCGTGCAGTTTCTGGAAACCAAAATGCTGCACTGGCCTGATTCCATGTTTTCCTATATTCCTGAGGACAAGCTGCTCATCTCTTCAGACGCCTTTGGCCAGCATCTCGCCTCCACCGAGCGCTATGCCGATGAACTCCCTGTTGGTGCCGCCTTGCTTGAGGCCGAGAAGTATTACGCCAACATCCTCATGATTTTTTCAAATAATGTCCAGAAGCTCCTGGCCACAGTCGGTGAATTGGGCCTTGATATTGATATGATCGCCCCTGACCACGGTGTTATCTGGCGCGATCCTGCCATTATTTTGGATGCCTATGACCGCTGGAGCCAGCATACAGCTGAGCGCAAGGCCGTTATTATTTATGACACCATGTGGCATTCAACCGAGAAAATGGCCAAAAATATCAGTGCCGGCCTGCGTAGTGTTGGCGTCCATGCTCGGGTGCTGAGCGCCAAGGCCAATCATCGCAGCGATATTATTGTCGAGGTCTTGAGTGCCAAGGCGGTTATTGTCGGCTCGCCTACCTTGAATAACGGTATGTTGCCGACCATGGCAGATGTCCTCACCTATATAAAGGGGCTGCGGCCCCGTAAGAAGATCGGTGCTGCCTTTGGTTCCTTTGGCTGGTCCGGTGAGTCGGTGAAGCTGCTTACCGGTTTTCTTGAGGATATGCACTGTGAGATTGTTGATGATGGCGTGAAAATTAAAAATGTCCCCAATGGCGAGGCCCTCCAGCAATGCTTTGACCTTGGAGTCAAGGTCGGCAATGCCGTCAATGATGCCTTGGATGCCGAGGCTGCCAGCGCGGCTATGGCCGCAGAGGATTAAAATATTTTGCAGGTTTCCTGCTGTATCTGACAGTTTAAAAAAGACGGATTTATCATCCGTCTTTTTTATTGCCCTTTGTCTAGTTAGTAATTATTATTAATTAATTGCTAGGGAGGGAAGCATAATGAAAGAGCGTCAGATCAAAAAGATTCTACCAACAATTATACGGAAAGACG
>JBFFIS010000032.1:0-12827 GCA_041556375.1 Desulfurivibrionaceae bacterium
GGGTATATGGGAGCTCTGGTGGCCGTCCTCCTTGGTTTAGTGGCCGATAACAGTGTCAGCGGTCTGATGATCTGCTTCTCCACGGCTGGCATCATCATGCTGATCACCACCATTGAGGCCTCCTTTTCCATGGCCTACCTCGATGAGCTCACCGGCCTGCCCGGGCGCCGCAGCCTTAACGAGCTGATGGTCAACCTCGGCAAGACGTACGCTATTGCCATGCTCGATATCGATCATTTCAAGAAGTTCAATGATACCTATGGTCATAAGACCGGTGATGACGTCTTAAAGATGGTGGCCTCGGTGTTTAGCAAGATCAGGGGCAACGCCAAGACCTTTCGCTACGGCGGTGAAGAGTTCACCGCTGTTTTCCCAGGCAAGACCGCTGAAGAGGCTCAGCCTTATCTCGAGAAGATCCGCCGGGATATCGAGGAGAGCGGCTTTGTGGTCCGCTCCAAGACCAGGAAGAAAAAGACTGCCGAAAACAGGGGCCGGGACGCTGAAACAAAGAAAACCGTGAGCGTCACAATCAGCATCGGCGTTGCCACCAGCTCCAAGGAGCATGACACGCCTGAGAAGGTGATCAAGGCGGCGGATGCCATTCTCTACAAGGCCAAGAAGGCTGGCCGTAACCGGGTTAAGGTTGGCTGAGACATTGCCTGTTTCCCGGTTAAGCCAAGATGTGAAAACGACAGAGCTGTTACCTGGTAAATCTTAGCAAGGAGAGTGCAGAGGTATGGCTGCTTTGGGAGTTTTAGGCGCCTTGGGCGCTATTGCTGGCGGTGTACTTTTTGGAGCCATCTTTCGTCATGATGTGGATGGCATGCTGACCGGGGCGGTTCTCGGTTTTTTGGTGGGCTGGAATATAACCCAGAGTCGGGCCCTGGGCCGGCTGCAAGGGCAGCTTCAGGACCAGGCAGGTTTGCTTGCCAGCCTGAAGAGCATGGTTGCAACGGGTAATCAGCCGGAGCCCAAGAGTGCCCCAGGCGTCACACCCGGCACAGAGCAACTGCCAACCGTTGCCCTTGAGGAGGTGGCGTCAGAGGGGCAGGAAAAGGAAGGCCCTGCCCCACAAGTCACCGAACCACGCGGTATCGCTAGTCAGGCTGCCGTTCCGGCCCCTGTCGCCCCTCGGCAGCAAACCCCGCCCCAGGAAAGACGCCAGCATTCCCAACCCGACCCCTTTGAGCGCGCCCTTGGCTATCTCAAGGCCTTTTTTACCGAGGGCAATGTTGTTCTGCGTGTTGGCCTGCTGGTCCTCTTCTTTGGCGTTGCCTTTCTCCTTAAGTATGCCTCGGAGCGCAGCCTGCTGCCCATTGAGCTGCGCCTGACCGGGGTGGTGCTGGCCGGCCTTGCCATGCTGGTTTTTGGCTGGCGCCTGCGTTTTGAGCGGCCCGGTTTTGCCCTTCTTACCCAGGGCGGTGGCGTTGGTCTGCTCTTTCTCACCGTCTTTGCCGCAGCCAAGCTTTATGGCCTCGTGCCCATGCCGCTTTCTTTTGCCATCATGGTGGGTCTGGTTTGTACCTCGGCGGCCCTGGCCCTGCTGCAGGACGCCAAGTCCCTGGCCCTCTTTGGCGCCACCGGCGGTTTCCTGGCGCCGGTGCTGCTCTCCACCGGCAGCGGCAGCCATGTTGCTCTCTTTAGCTATTACGCCTTGCTTAATGCCGGCATCCTGGCCATTGCCTGGTTCAAAGCGTGGCGTGAGCTTAATCTGCTGGGTTTTGTCTTTACCTTAGGAATAGGCAGCCTGTGGGGAGCCCAGAGTTACCAGCCGCAATTTTTCGCCACCACCGAGCCCTTTCTCATTCTCTACTTCCTGATGTTTTCCATCATCGCCGTGCTCTTTGCCTTCCGGCAACCGCCGCAACTCCGCGGCTATGTCGATGGCTCCCTGGTTTTCGGCACCCCTATCATCTGTTTTTCCCTGCAGGCCGCCTTGGTGCGGGACATGAAATACGGCATGGCCCTGTCCGCCCTGGCGGTCAGTGTCTTTTATGTGGGCCTGGCCACCCTGCTGTGGAACAAGGGTGATGAGCGATTGCGCCAGGGCATGCGCACCCTTACCGAGGCCTTCCTGGCCCTGGGGGTGGTCTTTGTCACCCTGGCCGTGCCCCTGGCCTTAAGCGGTAATTGGACAGCTGTCACCTGGGCCATGGAGGGTGCCGCCCTGGTCTGGGTGGGGGGGCGGCAAAACCGCCTTATCCCCCGCAACTTTGGTTTTTTGCTTCAGGTCGGTGCCGCCTTCTTTTTTCTCGACAGCGCCCAGTTGCATGCTGAGCGGCTGGTGATCATCAACGGGGTCTTTCTGGGGGGCGTGGTCATCAGTGTGGCCGCCCTTTTTTCCTCCTGGAATCTCTACAAGGCAGACAACCTGCGTTCCTTTGAAAAATATCATCATCTCCTCCTCTTCATCTGGGGTGTGCTCTGGTGGTTCGGGGCCGGGATAAACGAGCTCGATCAGCAGGTGTCTTATGGATTGGAGGACCATGCCATTCTCCTCTTCTTTGGCGCCAGTTGCCTGGGGATGATGGCTCTGGTACCACGCCTCTCCTGGCCCCTGGCCGCCTACCCCAGCCTCGTTCTTCTGCCGATCATGGCCTTGGTGGTTTTTGATAATGTCGGCTGGCACGGCGCCTCATCCAGCCGGCATCTCTTTGGCCACTATGGCTATCTGGCCTGGCCTCTGGCCTTTGCTTTCTTGTATCGCTGTCTCTTTGTCGGCCAGCAACATCTGCCGGCCAAGCTCCTGCGCTTCAGCCACATCGGTGCTTTTCTGCTTCTGGTCTTTGTGGTCGCCGCTGAGACGGCATGGCAGATAAACGCCTTTACCTATGGGGCAGGGAGCTGGACCCGTATAGTCTGGGGCCTGGTGCCGGTGGCCATAGTTAAGCTTTGTCATCGCCGCACTGTTACTGGCTCTTGGCCGCTCAGTGACTATGGTAGGGAGTATCAGCAGCAGGCAGCAAGTATTATTCTGGCATTGGTTTGGCTCTGGCTGCTGGCCGGCTGTTTTACCGGGCGCGGCAATGCCACACCCCTGCCCTTTATTCCGGTCTTTAATCCCCTGGAACTCAGCCAGCTCATGGTCATGCTGGTCATAACGGTGTGGACCCTGGGTCACCGTGATTTTGTCATCTCGCTCATTCCTAAAGAGCTTGTGCTCTCCCTGGGCGGTGCCACGGCCTTTATCTGGGTCAATTCGGTGCTGGCTCGGGCCATCCACCAGCTGCGAGGCGTCCGCTTTGAACTCGACACCATGATGGCCTCCCAGTTTTATCAGGCCTCGGTATCCATTCTCTGGGGAGTGCTGGCCCTGGTGCTGATGACCACTGCCAGCCGGGGCCGGAGCCGGAGGGTCTGGTTTGTCGGTAGCGGCCTGATCGGCATCACCGTGGCCAAGCTCTTTTTTGTCGACCTGGCCCAGAGCGGCACCATCGAACGTATCGTCTCCTTCCTGGCCGTGGGCATCCTGCTTATGGTCATCGGTTATTTTTCACCCTTGCCCCCTGTCCGCCAGCTGCAGGCCGAGGAAACATCATGAGATTCTTTGTAGTTATTCTGTCCCTGTTAGTGACATCCCTGGCCTGGGCTGGTGAGGACAATAAGCCTCTGGTCCGGGCCGATTTTGCCTATGGCCTGGAACTGTCGCTAAGCGGCCAAGGTGCTATTTATGGCTTGGCAATTCCTTCTCAGGTTTATCAGAGTTGTACCCGGGCCGATCTTGGTGACCTGCGGGTCTTTAATGCCCAAGGGGTGGTGCCTCATTTTCTGCGGCCCCAGATCAGCGGCAAAAGCAGCCCGGAGCCGGTTGTCCTGCCCTTTTTCCCGCTGCTGGGCAAAGGCCAAAATAATCAGTTGCCACCCAACCTCCATATTGCCACCGACAGCAAGGGCACCATTATTGATATCAGGCAGGACCAGGGCGAGCAGCTTTCTACTGTTGTCAGCTCCTATATCATCGATACCTCCGGCCTGAACAGGGCGGATTGGCTTGAATTTGCCTGGAGAGGCCAAGGGGACCATTTTTCCACCTCAGTGCAGATTGAGGGCAGCGACGACCTCAGCGGCTGGCGTACTCTGGTACGTAAGGCGTCACTGGCGGAACTACGCTTTGCCGGTCATGACCTGCTCCGCAACCGGATCACCATCCGGCCTTGGCAGAAGAAAAAATATCTCCGCCTCTCGTGGCCGGCAGGGAACAAGGGCGTTATGCTTACCGCGGTCAAGGCCGGCTATAACCAAGAAGATACTGCCCATCCGCGCACGGTTCATTCTTACCCGGGTACGCTTCAGCCTGCTAGCGCGCCAGGCAAGGCGATCTATCATTATAGCAGCGCCGGCTTCTTTCCAGTGGACCAGCTTTACGTCCGCCTTGCCCAGCATAACTCGCTGGCCCAGGTTAGCCTCTCCTCCCGGGCCAGCGAGGAGGCGCCTTGGCGGCACCGGGCCACGATGCTGGCCTACCAACTCACCATTGACGGTGTTAGTCTCGAAAGCAGTTTGAAGCATATCAGCCCCACCACGGATCGCTTCTGGCGCCTGGAGATGGAGGCGGTGGGCGGTGCTAACGGCGCCCCTATACTGGAGCTGGGTTGGCTTCCCCAGCAGCTTGTCTTTGTCGCCCAGGGCCAAGGGCCCTATACCCTGGCTTACGGGCGGGCCGGTCTGGGGCCGGAACGTTCCCCGGTAGATCGCCTCCTGACCACTATTGATCCCGGTCAGAACAAGAATATGGTCAGGCCGGCCTATGCCGGCAATCAGATCATCCTCGGCGGCAAGGGCCAGCTCCTACCCGCACCCGAGATTCCTTGGCGCCGCTGGCTTCTCTGGGCCAGCCTTGTTGTCGGCGTGCTTGTCATCGGTGGCATGGCTCTGCAACTCATGAAGGAGATGCAGGCGTCCGGCAAACCGGGCTCGCATTAAACCGATGTACCCATGGTGGGGGGCCCGGTGCTCCCTGGGAGAAGAGTATGCATAGCCAGGATTTTCTCCAGACGATTGGGGTCGGCCAGCAGGAGTTTTCCTATTACGATATCACCATGCTCGAAGCACAGGGGCTGGTGGTCAGCCACCTGCCTTTCTCCATCAAGATCCTGGTTGAGAACCTCCTGCGCAACTTAGGGGGCGAGGCGGTCTCGGCGGATGATCTCGTCAATATTGCCAGCTGGCAGCAGGTCTACAGTGAGCCCGTGGAGATCCCCTTCCATCCGGGCCGGGTACTCATGCAGGATTTCACCGGCGTGCCCGCTGTTGTCGATTTGGCTGCCCTGCGCGATGCCCTGCACAGGCTGGGCGGTGATCCCCAGCAGGTAAACCCGGTGATTCCCGTTGACCTTATTGTTGATCACTCGGTGCAGGTCGATCACTATGGCTCATATCAGGCCTTGGGGCGCAATGTCGCTAAGGAGTACCAGCGTAATGGCGAGCGCTATGCCTTTCTGAAGTGGGCCCAGGAAAATTTCAATAATTTCAAAGTGGTACCGCCAAATTCCGGCATTTGTCACCAGGTCAACCTGGAATATCTGTCCCGGGTGGTGGTCACGGCCAGCCAGCACGAAAAAAGGCTGCTCTATCCAGATACCTTGGTCGGCACCGATTCGCATACCACCATGATAAACGGTATCGGTGTTATGGGATGGGGGGTAGGGGGCATCGAAGCCGAGGCTGTGATGCTGGGCCAGCCCTATTATATGGCTATACCCGAGGTCGTTGGTGTTCGGCTGGTTAACGACCTGCGCCCCGGGATCACCGCCACCGATGTTGTGCTGGCCATCACCGCCAGGCTCAGAGGCGCACAGGTGGTGGACAAATTTGTCGAGTTCTTCGGGCCTGGCATGAGGAGTCTCAGTGTCACCGACAGGGCGACCATTGCCAATATGGCCCCTGAGTATGGCGCCACCATGGGCTTTTTCCCTGTTGATGAGAAGACCATCGCCTATCTGCAGATGACCAATAGGCAGGAGCAGGCCGCTTTTACCGAGGCCTATTGCCGGCGTCAGGGCCTTTTTTACAGCGGCGAGACTGCAGCCACCTATAGCGAGGTCATAGAAATTGATTTGGCCGAGGTCAGTCCCTGTGTGGCCGGGCCATCACGGCCCCAGGACAAAATTGCCCTGGGTGATGTTAAGGATGACTATCAGCGGTTTTTAGGCAACAGCCAGCATCGGACTGCCAGCATTGGCCAGATCTCCCAGTTCTTTGATGAGTCGGGCTGTGTCACCTGCCGGGATAATGTCTGCCTGCCCTGCGCTGCCCATGGTGCGGTGGATCTCAAGGTTGACGGCCAGGAGACGACCCTTACCAATGGCAGTATTGTCATCGCCGCCATCACCTCCTGCACCAATACCTCCAATCCCTCGGTGTTGATCGGCGCCGGTCTTTTGGCCAGAAACGCCCGGGCAAAGGGGCTTAAAATGCCGGTCCACGTCAAGACCTCATTTGCGCCGGGCTCCAAGGTGGTGAGACGCTATCTGTGCGCCAGCGGCCTCCTTTCCTCTCTAGAGGGCCTCGGCTTTCATATCGTCGGTTTTGGCTGCACGACCTGTATCGGCAACAGCGGCCCCCTGCGCCCGGAAATTGAAAAAGCTATCGTGGCCGGCAACCTGTCGGTGGCCGCGATTCTTTCCGGTAACCGCAACTTCGAGGCCCGCATCCATCAGCATGTCAGAGGCAATTTTCTGGCCTCGCCTTTACTGGTGGTTGCCTATGCCCTCTGCGGTCGCATTGACGTTGATCTGACCTCCGAGCCCCTCGGACTAGGTGACCAGGGCGAGCCGGTCTTTCTGAAAGATATCTGGCCGGATGATGCTGAGGTCCAGGCCCTGGTGGATTGTCACGTCAAGCCCCACCAGTTTAAGGCTGCCTATGACCATATTTTTGCAGGCGATGAGCTGTGGGCCCGGCTGCCGATTTTCAAGGGCAGGACCTTTGTCTGGGATGAGACCTCTGACTATATAAAAAATCCGCCCTATTTTGAGGGCTTTCAGGAGGAGCTGTCTCCAGAGCCTGATCTGAGCAAGGCCAGGGCCCTGCTGGTGCTGGAAGATTCTGTCACCACCGACCATATCTCGCCGGCCGGTGCCATTCCCGAGGCATACCCCGCCGGCGCCTATCTGCAGGAAAGGGGGGGCAGTAAGGAGGCCTTCAATTCCTATGGTTCGCGCCGGGGTAACCATGAGGTCATGATGCGGGGCACCTTCGCCAATATCAGGCTGAAAAATCATATTGCCGGCGGTAAAGCCGGCAGTTTCACCCTGAAGTTCCCTGAACACCAGGAGATGTATGTCTTTGATGCGGCCAGGCGCTATCAGGAGGAGGGCACCCCCCTTATCATATTGGCCGGCAAGGAGTACGGCACTGGTTCCTCCCGTGATTGGGCGGCCAAGGGCACAGCTCTTCTTGGTGTAAAGGCGGTAATCGCCCGGTCCTACGAACGTATTCATCGCAGCAATCTGGTGGGTATGGGTGTTCTGCCTCTGCAGTTTATGGAGGGCGAAAGCTGGCAAAGCCTGGGGCTTGACGGCTCGGAGGTTTTTTCTGTCAGTGGTATCGCCGCCATAAGCGCGCAAAAGATCCTCAATGTTCGGGCAGCTAAAGAGGATGGTCAGGTTTGCCAGTTTGAGGTGGTGGCCAGGCTCAATACCGATATTGAGGTCCGTTACTTTCAGCATGGCGGCATTCTGCCCTATGTCCTTCGCACCTTGAGCCGTTAATCCCTTTATTCCCAGGGGATGCTGTTGTGGCGGCCCTCTTTTTGCGGCTCTTCGCCCAGGGCTGATCTTTTGTCTGTTCGAGGTATATTTCAGCCAGGCAACCATGCTATACTTTCTTCAGAGCTGACAGCACAGTGGCGTCTTTTTATCTTAAAGCATGGAGGAAGTCTGGTAATGACGGCAGAGCGGAAAAGGATCAATCGGCGTATCACCGAGCTTGGTGAGCAGTACTGGCAGCGTATGAAGGGTGAGATGCCCAGCCTCTTTGACAGCCGTTACTGGCAGGGCCACATCCTTGACTGGGTCATGGATGATGAGGACTTTAAGGTCGATGCCTTCCGGTTTGTCGATGTCCTGCCGGTCCTTCATTCCACCGGAGCCATTGCCTCCCATGTTCAGGACTACCTGCTGCGTGATGATCGCAAGCTGCCGGTGGTGGTCCGCTCTGCCCTGGCCATGGCCAGTGGCGGTATTGCAGCTCCTTTGGCCACCCGGGCCATCCGGGCCAATATTAGCGAAATGGCCCGCCGCTTTATCTGCGAGTCAGAATCGTCCAAGGCCGTGGCCGTCTTGAAGAAGCTTGGCCAGGAAAATCTTACCTTCACCGCCGATATCCTTGGCGAGGCCAGCACCAGTGACGAAGAGGCGGACCGCTATCTCCAGAATTATCTGAACCTCATCGCTGAGCTGGCCCAGGCCGCCAAGAAGTGGCCGGATAACGATCAGCTTTACTCCTCTCCTGCCGGGCCGCTGCCCAAGGTCAATGTCTCGGTGAAGATTTCGGCCCTGGATCCTTACCTTGATGCCGCCGACCATCACGGCTCAGTGGCCCGCCTGCAGGAAAGACTGCTGCCCCTGTTGCGCGCCGCCCGGCGGCATAATGTCTTTATCAATTTCGATCTCGAGCAATGGGCCTGCCACGATATCACCTACGATCTCTTTGAGGCTGTGGCCCTCCACGATGATCTCGTTGACTGGCCCCATCTCGGCTTGGTCATCCAGGCCTATCTGAAGGCCGCAGGCAGTGACTGTAATCGTCTCCTGGAGCTCAGTCAGAAGCGGGGCACCCCTTTTACCGTTCGTCTGGTTAAGGGGGCCTATTGGGATTATGAGGTTGTCCATGCCCGCCAGAACGGCTTTTACTGCCCGGTCTACACCAATAAGGCTCGCACCGATGCGAGCTACGAGCACCTAACTGCCAAGCTCATCGACAATCATGAACTCATCACCCCGGCCTTTGCCAGCCATAATCTGCGCTCCCTGGTTCATGCCCTGGTCATGGCCGAGGAGCACGACCTGCCGCGCAACGCCTTCGAGCTCCAGACCCTCTATGGCATGGCCGAGCCCCAGCGCCGTATCCTGGCCGAGGATGGTTATCGCCTCCGGGTCTATGCCCCCATTGGTGAGCTCTTGCCCGGCATGGCCTATCTGGTCCGGCGTTTGCTGGAAAACACCTCAAATTCCGGATTTTTGCGCCAGAGTTACCATGAGGGCGTGGCCATCGGCACCATGTTGGCCGAGCCTGACCCTGGACCGGAGATGGCTGAGGCCGAGGGCCTTGTCCGCGGCGACCTCAACAGCCCTTTCCGCAATGTCAATCTTCTCGATTTTACCGATTCCCAGGTGCGCACCAGGATGGCAGTCGCCCTTGACGACATCAAGGCCAGCCTGCCTCTGACCGTGCCCCTGGTGGTGGCCGGCAAAAGAAAAATCAAGGCCCTGAAGGAACATGTCTCCCCCAATGACCCGCAACTGGTGGTGGCCGAGGTCAGCCAGGCCAGCCGCTCTCAGGCCAAGAAGGCCATAGCCGTGGCCAAGGAGGCCTTTCCGGCCTGGCGTGATAGGCCACTGGTGGAAAGGGCCCAGCTCCTGGCCACTCTGGCTGGCATCCTGGAAAAGGATCGCCTTGAGCTTGCCGCTTTGCAGGTCCATGAGGTCGGCAAGCCCTGGCGTGAGGCTGATGCCGATGTCGCCGAGGCCATTGACTTTTGCCGCTATTATGGGCGGCAGGCCATGAGCGAGCTCGGTCCTCGCCGCCAGGGGGACATGACCGGCGAGGAGAGTATGCTGTTTTATGAGGGCCGCGGCCCCTGCGTGGTCATTGCCCCCTGGAACTTCCCCTTGGCCATTCTCTGCGGCATGAGCACCGCCGCCCTGGTGAGCGGCAACCCTGTCCTTGTCAAACCGGCCGGCGCCGCCAGCGCCATGGCCTTTGAATTTTACCAACGGCTGCTCAAGGCCGGTTTCCCGCCTGATGTGGTGCAGTTTTTGCCCGGTTCCGGGGCTGAGATCGGTGATTTTTTGGTGGAGCATGCCGATATCTGCCAGATCGCCTTCACCGGTTCCAAGGAGGTGGGCCTGGGCATTATCGCCAAGGCCGGCAAGACCGTGGCCGGCCAGTCTGAGGTCAAGCGGGTGGTCTGTGAGATGGGGGGCAAGAACGCCATCATCGTTGATGAGGATGCCGACATTGATGCCGCTATCAAGGGCGTTATGCACTCGGCCTTTGGTTATGCCGGCCAGAAATGCTCGGCCTGTTCCCGCCTCCTGCTGGTGGGGAATATCTATCAGCGCTTTATGGACAGGCTGCTGGATGCCTGCCGCAGTCTGCCCATGGCCCCGGCTGTCGACCCAGGCTGTCGGCTGGGGCCGGTAATTGACCGGGCCGCCCATGAGCGCCTGAGTCGGCTGATTGCTAAACCGCCCAAGGATGCCACCCTGCTCTTTGTGGGGGAGAGCCGCTCTCCTGGGTTCTTCATCCCGCCGGCCATCTTTGAGGTCAAGAAGGCGGATAGTGAATTGATGCAGCAGGAATTTTTTGGGCCCATTGTTGCCGTGATGGCGGTCCGTGATTTTAACAGTGCCCTCAAGGTGGCCAACAGCACCGAGTTTGCCCTCACCGGCGCGGTTTTTTCCCGAAGCCCCAGGAATATGGAGGCGGCGCGCCGCCATTTTAAGGTCGGCAATCTCTACATCAATAGGGGCTGCACCGGGGCCCTTGTCCAGCGCCAGCCCTTTGGCGGTTTTGGCATGAGTGGCATGGGTACCAAGGCCGGTGGACCGGGCTATCTCCTTAACTTCAGTAATCCCCGTTGTGTTACTGAAAACACCATGCGCAGCGGTTTTACCCCGGACCTGCAGATGTAAAGACACGGATGGTTTATGGACCTGATTTTAGTTTTGTCCCTGAGCAGTGTGGTTGTCACCATGGCGGTCTGTGGTTTTTTGCTGATGCCACAGAGAGGGTCAAGGAGGGGTTCCGTGCGCCTTTGCGGTCGGTTGGCTGTCCGTGATGATGCAGTGTCTCTCAACGAGGAACATCGGTACGAGGATGACTATGACCTTTCAGCTTCCTGAATACCAACCGCCTGATTTCTCTGACACCGCTTTGCGTAAGGCGCCCCCTGCCACCCTGGTTACGGTGGTGGCGCCAGGTCTGGCCCCGGAGAATTTTCATGCCACCTCCAACCACCCTGAGTATGTCAAGGTGTTGGCTGATCGCTGGCTGCTGGCCCCGGAGTCGCGCATGGACGGCGTCCTTGTTGTCGACGGAAATCTGCTGGTCGTTAAGGAACCTCGGAGCCTGCAGCAGGGCGACAAGGTGGTGGTGGGACGCAGCGACAATGGCGAGGAGGGTATCTTTGTTCATGTCGATGGCTTTCGGTCAGTTGCCACTGCTCGGCAGGAGAAGTTTGCCTTCAGGACCAGGGGCACAAGAGAAACCCCCTTTTCCCGGGCCTACGATGAACTCTATGACCTGCTGCGCTATGAGCGCGACCATGGCTCGATCGTCTGGGTGCTGGGGCCGGCGGCTGCCTTTGATCGCGATAGCCGGACCGCCATGCAGGGTCTGGTGGAGGCTGGTTATTGTCACGCCCTGCTGGCCGGCAATGCTCTGGCTACCCATGATCTGGAAGCATCGCTGTATGGCACCGGCCTGGGCCAGGATATTTATACCCAGCAGCTCCATGCCAACGGCCACTACAATCATCTCGACGTCCTCAACCGGGTGCGCCAGGCCGGTTCTGTAGCGGCCGCCTTAGAAGAGCTGGACATTGATAGTGGCATTATCTACGCCTGTGAGCAGAAGAAGGTGCCCTATGTCTTGGCCGGTTCCATTCGTGATGACGGCCCACTGCCCGGGGTGATTGCCGATGCCTACCTGGCCCAAGACGCCATGCGGCGCCATGCCCGCCGGGCCACCACGGTGATCACCGTGGCCACCCAGCTTCACTCCATTGCCTTTGGTAATATGACCCCAAGCTATACCATCATGGCCGACGGCCGGGTGCGGCCCGTCTATTTTTACATCGTCGATATGACCGAGTTTTCCGCCGACAAGCTGGCCAACCGCGGTTCAGCCCAGGCCCGGGCCATCCTTACCAATGGTCAGGACTTTATTGTTAATCTCTGGAATAGCCTTTCAGGCTAGGGGCAGGGCATGGAAGAGAAGATCCGTATCATCGGCGTGCCCATGGACCTGGGCCAGGACCATCGCGGCGTCGACATGGCACCGTCGGCCATCCGGTACGCCGGGCTGACCAAGGCCTTGATGTCTTTGGGCTACGAGGTTCATGATATGGGCAATCTCGCTGTGCCTCAACGGTACGGTCTGGAGGATAGCAGCACCCAGACATTGTGCCGGGCCATTCAGCACGGCTGCCAGCTCACCTGCGAGATTGGTCGTCAAGCCATAACCAGTGGTGAGAGTACCATCTTTCTGGGTGGCGACCATACCATCGCCCTGGGCTCGATCAACGGCATCAATGAGGACAGGCAGGCTGGCGTACTGTGGTTTGATGCCCATTGCGATTGTAATACCCCGGCCACCTCGGTTACCGGCAATGTCCACGGCATGCCGCTGGCACTCTTGCTCGGCCACGGTTGTCAGGAGCTCATTGATATCGGCGAGCCTGGTGCCTGCCTGCACCCCAAGGGCGTGGTCATTATTGGCGCCCGTAATCTCGATGGCGGCGAAAAACAGTTTCTCCACGATCTGGGGGTGACTGTCTTTACCATGCGTGATATCGACGAGCAGGGCATGGCGGCGGTGATGACCCTGGCCCTTCACCAGCTCCGTCATTTCCAGCGGCTCCACGTCAGCCTGGACATGGA
>JBFFIS010000033.1:0-12759 GCA_041556375.1 Desulfurivibrionaceae bacterium
CCCGCGCCCTCTACAAGGCCGTGGAGATTGGTGAGGAGATCCCAACCAACCTCTTCCAGGCCGTGGCCGAGGTCCTGGCCCATGTCTACAGCGTCAAACAGAAGGCAGCATAAATGCAGAAAAGAGAAATCAGAATACAGAATTCAGTAGAAAAGCAGGGGCACACCACCCCTTTTCTCGACTCTGTATGCCCAATCCTTAATCCTGAACTCTAAAAAAATGGCAGCTGAAAAAACCTTAAATCCCATAAAGATTGAGACCACCAGCCTCCTGGTGGCCGTGGGCGTTGTGGCGATCCTGTTGATCATGATCATGCCTCTGCCCACCATGATGCTTGATCTCCTGCTGTCGCTGGGCATTACCATGAGTCTGGTGATCATGCTGATGAGCATGTACAACACCGACCCCCTGGACTTTTCCACCTTCCCGTCTCTGCTGCTGCTGACCACCCTGTTCAGGCTGTCACTCAACATCGCCTCCACCCGCCTCATCCTCCTCCATGGCCATGAGGGTCCCGGAGCCGTGGGTCGGGTCATCCAGTCCTTTGGTAATTTTGTGGTGGGCGGCAGCTTTGCCGTCGGCCTGATCATCTTCCTGATCATGGTACTGATCAACTTCATCGTTATCACCAAGGGTTCCGGTCGTATCGCCGAGGTAGCTGCCCGCTTCACCCTGGACGCCATGCCCGGCAAGCAGATGGCCATTGATGCTGACCTTAACGCCGGCCTCATCGATGAGTCCACCGCCAAGAGCCGTCGCGAGAAAATCTCCCGCCAGTCCGAATTTTACGGCTCCATGGATGGTGCCTCGAAATTTGTCCGCGGCGAGGCCGTGGCCTCCCTGGTGATTATGGCCATCAATATTGTCGGCGGCCTCTTTATCGGCTCTGTCATCCAGAACATGGACATCCTTAATGCCGCTGAGACCTATACCCTGCTCACCATCGGCGATGGCCTGGTCTCCCAGATTCCCGCCCTGATCATCTCCACGGCCGCCGGTATTATTGTCAGCCGGGCCGCCTCCGAACACAGCATGGGCATTGAGCTCACCAAACAGTTCGGCAAGCAGCCTGAGGCCCTGGCCGTTTCTTCAGGCATCATCATCCTCTTTGGCCTGATTCCTGGCCTGCCCCATGTCCCCTTCCTGCTCCTTGGCGCCGGTATGGGGGTGCTGTCCTGGTTCGCCTTTGTCCAGAAGGCCAAGACCGATGAGAGCCTTGAGAAGAAGGAGGCCGAGGAACGCAAAACCAAGGAGCCCCAGCCCGGCGCCCCGGAAACCGTCGAGGCCCTGCTCTCCATGGACACCCTGGAACTTGAGGTCGGTTACGGCCTCATCCCCCTGGTCGATGAAAACCAGCAGGGAGATCTCCTCGAACGCATCCGCGGCATCCGCCGTCAGTTTGCCACCGAGATCGGCCTGCTTCTACCACCGCTCCATGTCCGCGACAACCTGCAGATCAAACCGGATGAGTATGTTCTGCTCTTAAAAGGGGTGGAGATCGCCAAGGGCGAACTGCTCATGGGCCATTATCTGGCCATGGATTCCGGCGCCGCCAAGAGAGAGATTGAAGGCATCCCCACCACCGAGCCCGCCTTCCAACTGCCGGCCCTGTGGATCAGTGAGGACAAACGCGACGAGGCCCAGTTGGCCGGCTATACCGTGGTGGACCCCTCCACCGTGGTCGCCACCCACCTCACCGAGGTGCTGCGCAGCCATGCCGACGAGCTCCTCGGCCGCCAGGACACCCAGAAACTCCTTGATCATCTGGCCAAAAGCCATCCCAAGGTGGTGGAGGAACTGGTTCCCAACCTCCTTAGCCTGGGTGGCGTTCAGAAGGTGCTGCAGAACCTGCTCAGGGAAAGGGTGTCCATCCGCGACATGCTCACTATCTGTGAAACCCTGGCCGACTTTGCCCCGATCAGCAAGGACCCTGATCTGCTCACCGAATATGTCCGCCAGAAGCTGGCCCGCTCCCTGATCGGCGCCCTGGTAGACGACAACAACGAACTCCACATCCTCACCGTGGACAGCCAGATTGAAGATTTTATCCGGGAATCGATCCACACCACGGAACAGGGCTCCTTCTTGTCGCTGGAGCCCAACCTGGGACAAAGTATTGTTGAATCAGTCATCAAGGAAACAGAAAGAGTGGCAGCTGAGGGCTACCAGCCTGTCCTGCTCTCGACGCCGACCATCCGCCGTCACCTGCGCCAGCTCATTGAACGCTTTGCGCCGCAGGTCATTGTGCTGTCGGCAAGCGAACTGACCACGAATGTGAGAATAAACTCTCTAGGAGCCATTACCATTAACCCGCAGACCTAAGGCTGCCTCGCCAGGCTAACCGACAGTACTGCCCATATTTTTCCTGAGAAGAGCAACTATGATTATAAAAAAATTTGAAGCAACCACAGCACCCAGAACCTTGGAATTAGTCAAAAAAGCCCTTGGTGAAAATGCCGTGATCTTTTCCCAGAAGACCCTGGACAAGGGGACTCCCCAGCAACGGGTGGAAATTATGGCAGCCATGGATTACGACATGGACAACGCCCCCGCCCCCCTGGTCGCGGAAGAAGAGATACCGACAAAACCCCTGGCCACCTATGGCTACGAGGCCGTCCGCAAACCGCAAAAAACCCGGCCCCGCAAGCAGTCCCCCCAGCTTGCCAACCAGAAACTGGCCAAAAACTTCGCCAAACTTCTCGAGGAAAAGAGCGAACCCTGGCAGGCAAAAGAAAAAAAGGGCACCCAGGCCCCTCTACCCATGGCCATCCAGCGCCAACAGATCAAGAAATGGCGTGATGACCTCATCGACCAGATCCAGGTCGACCACCTTGTAAGCCATAACCCAAGCGGCCCTGACATCATCGCCCTGGTTGGCCCCACCGGTGTCGGCAAAACAACCACTGCCGCCAAACTGGCGGCCTGGTACCATCTCCATGAGGGCAAAAAGGTCACCATGCTTTCCATGGACTGCTACCGCATTGGCGCCACCGACCAGCTTCGCACCTATGCCAGGATCATGCGCCTGCCCTGCGAGGTAGCCATCCGCAAAGATGACCTGGCCGCCGCCGTTGCCCGGCACCAGGACGCCGACCTCATCATTATTGATACTGCCGGCAAGAGCCCTTATGACCAAAACCATGTTGACGAACTGGCCGACTGGTTTGCACCGGTAAGCAATGCCCAGCTCCTGCTCTGCCTGAGTGCCACCACCAAAAAAGAGGATCTGGCCCATATTGTCAGCTCCTACCAGCCCCTGGCGCCACACAGTGTGATCCTCACCAAACTTGACGAGACCAGGGCCTACGCCTCCCTGTGCCAGCAGGTGGCTGCCGCCAACATGCCTGTGGGCTATCTCACCATGGGCCAACGGGTGCCGGAGGACTTCATGGTGGCGGACAAGCCTTTCCTTGACACCTTTTTCAAGCAAGGCTGGCCGGCCATGGAACAACAGATGACCAACTAAGAAACTTTTTAAACACGGAGCCACCAACGGCACGGCAGCAAGAAAATGGACGAAAAAATGGCGATTACTGGTGCAAATGCATATCTTGGAGTCAAGCGCGCTCGCTTAACCAAGAAAGTTTTCGCTCTAGGCGTGCCAGGCTTTATCGTTTTTTTGAGTTCAGGGATGGGCGCAATACTGTATAGTTAAGAGAGTTTACTATTTTATGAACCAGGCAGACACATTGGAAAAAATCATGGCTCGCACCTCTTCTCAGAAATATGAATCTGGCCACCATAGCGACCCGCCCCGGGTCATTGCCGTTACCAGCGGCAAAGGTGGGGTGGGCAAGACAAACATTGTTACCAATCTGGCCTATTCCCTGGCCCGCAAGGGCAAAAAGGTGCTGGTGCTTGATGCCGATCTCAACCTTGCCAATGTCGACGTCCTGCTCGGCTTGACGCCAAAGTTCAACCTCCACCATGTCCTGCTCGGCGAAAAACGACTGCGGGACATCCTGGTTACCGCCCCTGGAGGCTTTCAGATCCTGCCGGCCAGCTCCGGCATCATGGAACTGGCAGAGCTCAGTGAAGAACAGAAGCTGTTCTTCCTCTCGGAAATCAGCGCCCTGGGCAACATCATCGATGTCATGCTCATTGATACGGCCGCCGGCATTAACAATAATGTGATTTATTTCACCCTGGCGGCCCAGGAGAAGGTGGTGGTCCTTACCCCTGAACCGACCTCACTGACTGACGCCTACGCCATGATCAAGGTCCTGTCCTCCCTGCATGACGTCAAGCGCTTCCGCATCTTGGTCAATTCGGCCCGGACCGAAAAGGAGGCCGTGGCCGTCTTTCGCCAGCTCACCCTGGTGGCCGACCGTTTTCTGGGCTCGCTCTCCCTCGACTACCTCGGTTTCCTCCCTTACGACAGTAAACTGCCGCAATCAGTACGGGCCCAGCGCCTGGTGGTGGACATGTCGCCGCGATCCACGGTGAGCGGCAAATTTTTCGATCTTGCCGAACAGCTCATCCAGGAAAAGCCGGACGCTCACATGGATGGAAACATTAAATTTTTCTGGAAAGGTCTTTTCAACATATAATATACTTGATGAAGGTATCGTATGTATAAGCCTCCTTACCTCAGAGTCAAAAACGTGACATCAGGGATCCCCAGGCAGATGATCAAAGCGCACCCCGGCAAAATAAAGGATTACACCAACGCTTATTTCCAGTCCGGCACGGCACCGGATGCGGAAAAACGGGACGAGTTGATCATCGCCTACACCCCGCTCATCAAGTACATCGCCAGTCGTCTGGCATCCAGGTTGCCTGCCCAAGTTGCCTTTGACGATCTGGTCTCCAGTGGCATTATCGGCCTCATTGATGCCATTGACAAATTTGACCTCAGCAAGAATGTGCAGTTTAAGACCTATGCCGAGTTCAGGATCCGCGGTGCCATGCTTGACGAGTTGCGCTCCCTGGACTGGGTCCCCCGCTCCGTGCGCCGCAAGGCCACAGACCTTGAGCACACCTACAGTAAACTTGAAAAAAAATTAGGCCGGCCGGCCAAGGATGAAGAGACGGCCAAGGAAATGGACATCAGCCTGGAGGACTACTACAAGCTCCTTGATGAAACCAAGTCGATCACCTTCATGGACATTGAGCTCCTCCGCCAGAAGAGCCCTAATCAAATCAACACCGGCAACGGCCTGGCCTCCATATCCATGGATGCCAATGACCCCTTTGCCGCCATTAATCTCAAACAGATTCGTGACCTGCTGGCCGCCTCCATCGATACCCTGCCCGAGAAAGAACGCCTGACCGTCTCCCTCTATTATTTCAACGAATTAACCATGAAAGAGATTGGTCAGGTCTTAAACTACACCGAGTCACGCATTTCTCAAATGCACTCCAAGGCCATGCTACGGTTACGCACCAAGATCAAAAAGGCCCTGGCCCTCTAAAAGAGTTTGCCTATAAGGGCTTAAATAAGTACTTTTCCTTTGTTGTCTTTTCTGCTTAAGATATTAAGAATATTCGCAGATTCGATTATCCTGCCATCAATGCCCTTGGGGTGAAACATAAAAAAGTATTGAGGGAAACACCATGCCAGCAGATACAAATATGAAAGTCCTTGTTGTTGACGACTTTGCCACAATGCGGCGCATTGTGAAAAATATCCTTACCCAGTTGGGATACAAAAACATTATTGAGGCCGATGACGGCTCTACCGCGGTCGACATTCTCAAAAACGAAAAAGTTGACATGATCATTTCCGACTGGAACATGCCGAAGATGACCGGCCTGGAGCTTCTCAAACATGTGCGGGCCGATGCCACTCTGGCCGACACCCCTTTCATCATGGTCACAGCTGAGGCCCAGCAGGACAATATTATCCTGGCGGTAAAGGCTAAGGTAAGCCAGTACATTGTGAAGCCCTTTACAGCCGAGACTCTCGGCGAAAAAATTGACAAGGTCTTCGGCTAACAACCCCTGCCCTCCATGACCGCCCTTACGGATCATGTCATGGAGGATATTCCCGCCCCACCTTCATGACTCCTTCAAAGAAAGACGCCTCCCATGACCCCTTAGCCGAGCTCGATGATGACCTTGGCGATGATTGGGAATCCGCCTTTCAGGCCGAAGATTTCATGTTCTCACCAGAGGATGAGCCCTCTGACTTTTTCCTCTTTGACGAGAACAGCGATTCCAACGAAGACATTGCCGACCTCCTAGCCGCCCAAGATACACAAACGGCAGGTCTGGCCGCAGATAGCACCAGCGTTGCCGCTCCGGCGGCGGAGGCCGAAAGTGCGGCGGTCCTCGAATTTCCCGGCCGCCTTCAGATTCTGGCCGCCTCCCTGCTTCAGCTTTTCCTGGCTCGCCCCCTCTATCAGCGCTGGCTTATAGGGGCTATACCGCTTCTTCTTGTCCTTATCATCATTAGCACTCTTTTCTTCCAATCAACCACTGACGAACTTGCCTCCCTGGATGACCAGACCATAATCAGCGGCACCGCGCAGGTTGTCCCGACGGCAGAGGACCAAGACGTCGACAGCTCCACAGCGCAAACAAAACAACCGGTGGCGGAGCCCTCAGAACCCTTAGCAGAGAAGGAACCCGTTCTACACACCTGGAAATTCCCGACCTTCATCATTGTCACTAAGGGGGAAAACAAGGCTAATCTTATTGTCAGCATTGACCTCACCCTCCTTGCCAAACTTGAAGAGGGACAGAACCTTCCCGATGACAAAAAAATCTTTGTGAAGGATATCATCCACCAATTTTACACCAACAGACCGGCTTACGAACTCAAGCGCTTTGCCTTGGCCCGCGGTGACATGATCAGCCAATTAAACACCTGGATCACCAAGCAATGGCCGGAAAACCCCTTTGACACCGTTGCCTTTTCCCGCTACTCGGTCACCCAGACCCCTCCCTCCATCACCCCCGGCCCCCTGGCGCCCAAAATTACATTCATGTAACAAGTATCACTACTTTTGACATTTTTGTCACACCAGCTGCCTACTGCCCTGCCCTACCACCTTAGCATTTTCCCCACCAAATCAAGACATTACGCCCTTATCCGCCAAGGGCACGCATCTTGCTACTCTCACCACAACATATTGTACCCACCCTTTACGATCCCTAAAGAGCCTTAGGCCTCTGCATTTTCGGAGACGAATTGATGATAAACACTGGAGACACCGCATTCATTATGCTTTCTGCCGCCATGGTCCTGCTGATGACACCAGCCCTGGCTCTTTTTTATGCCGGCATGGTGCGCAGTAAAAATGTCCTCGGCACCATCCTGCAATCCTTTATCATGATCGCGGTGGTCACCTTTGAGTGGATTTATATCGGTTACTCCATGTCCTTTGGCCCAGACGTCAACGGCTTGATCGGCAATCTCTCCATGTTTGCCTTAAACGGCGTGGGTTCGGCGCCAAGCGCCACCTATGCCACCACCATTCCCCAGCTGGTCTTTATGATCTACCAGTGCATGTTCGCCGTCATTACCCCAGCCCTGATCACCGGAGCCTTTGCCGAGCGTATGCGCTTCGGACCCTTTATTCTCTTCAGCCTGATCTGGACCATTGTGGTTTATAATCCTGTCTGTCACTGGATCTGGGGCGGTGGCTGGCTGGCCGACAAGGGAGTTCTCGATTTTGCCGGCGGCCTCGTTGTCCACCTGACCTCTGGTGCGGCTGCGGCTGCGGCCGTTATTGTTCTTGGCCCCAGAAAAGGCCTGGGCCGTGACAAGTTCATGCCCCACAACCTGCCCATGACCCTGCTTGGCACCGGCCTTCTCTGGTTCGGCTGGTTCGGCTTTAACGGCGGCAGCGCCTTGGCCGCAGACGGCATTGCCGCCACGGCCTTCGTCAACACCCATGTTGCCGGCATGGCAGGCCTTGCCATGTGGGTAGCGCTTGAATGGCGCCTTTACAACCAACCAACAACCCTGGGTGCGGCCTCAGGGGCCATTGCCGGACTGGCCACCGTTACTCCGGCCGCGGGCTTCATCACCCCCCATGCCGCCGTCTTCATAGGTCTCCTGGCAGGTCTGGCCTGTTTTGCCGCAGTCACCTACAAAAATAAAGTCGGCTTCGACGACAGCCTTGACGTGGTCGGCATCCATGGCCTTGGCGGCGTTATCGGCACCATCTGTCTCGGTTTTTTTGCCACCAAGGCGGTTAATCCAGGCGGTGCCGACGGCCTGCTTGCCGGTAATGGCTCCTTCCTGACCACCCAGATTTTCGGAGTGGTTGTCGTCGGTGTCTACGCCTTTGTGGTCAGTTTTGTTCTGCTCAAAATCATTGACATCGTCTGCGGCGGCCTGCGGGTAAGCGTCGAAGATGAGACTGTTGGCCTCGACCAGACGGCCCACAGCGAAACCGCCTACAACATGTAACAGGGCCGCTCTTATAGTGCGCTCCAGGAGACAACTATGAAAAAGATAGAAGCCATCATAAAACCCTTCAAGCTCGACGATGTCAAAGAGGCCTTGAACGAAATCGGCATTACCGGCATGACCCTGACCGACGTGAAAGGCTATGGCCGCCAGAAGGGCCACAAGGAGATATATCGCGGCGCCGAGTACATGGTTGATTTTATCCCCAAGGTTAAAATCGGCATCATTGTCCCCAGCGACAAGGTCGATGAAGTGGTTGAGACTATTGTCTCAGCCTCACGCACCGGCAAGATCGGTGACGGCAAGATTTTTGTGCTGCCCGTGGATGATGTTATCCGCGTCCGCACCGGTGAAACCGGCAACGACGCCATTTAAAGAAAATTGGCCCCTCACCCCGACAGCTTTGATAGTGACCTAGCAGAGAACTCATGAAATCGGAATTACGTGCAAAACGAGATGCCCTGGAGGCATTGTGGCAGAAAGGGCTGAGTGGTCAGTCCCTTATTTCTGAACACACCAAGCTCATCGACTCGTTCTTGCACCAGACCTTTGACCAATGCCAGATCGACACCCACGACATGGCCCTTGTCGCCTTGGGTGGCTATGGTCGCCAGGAGCTCTTTCCCTATTCCGATATCGACCTGATGCTCCTCCACCGACCCAGCGCCAAAGATCGGCTTAACGACGTCGCCGAGGCCCTGTTCTACCCGCTGTGGGATGCCGGCCTTGAGGTCGGACACGGGGTCCGCACCATTGACATCTGCCTCGAGGACGCCGAAAAAGACTTCTTTTTTCAGGTCTCCCTCCTTGACGCCCGTCACCTTACCGGCTCCCAGGTTCTCTTTGACGAGCTTATGGAGAAATTCAACCGTCTTTTCGTCACCGGCCATCGCAAGGGTTTCTTTGAGACCATGCTCAGCCATTGTCGCCTCCGCCATGAACGTTTCGGCAACCACAGCTACCTTCTTGAGCCCCAGATCAAAGAGTGCCGCGGCGGTTTTCGTGATGCCCAGGCCATGCTGTGGTCGGCCCAGGTCGTCTTCGGCCTCCATACTCTTGACGACCTGGAAAACTCGGCCCTATTGACCCAGGAGGACAAGAAGAAGTTTGCAGAGGCCATCAATGCCCTTAGCCGTATCCGCAACCGTCTCCACTACATAAGCGGCCGCAAAAACGACCAGCTTTTCTTTGAACACCAGGAAGAGATGGCCGAAGCCTTCGGCTACAAGACCACCAAGGCCATGCTGGGCGTTGAGCTTTTCATGCGCGAGGTTCACAACCACCTTCAATCCATTGCCGTTATCACCGACCTCTTTTTTGAGCATGTTCAAGATGTGGTCGGCCTCACCCCTCCGGAGGCTGGCGACAAAACCCTGGAACCCGGCATTTCCGTGCGCCAGGGCCGCATCCAGATCAGCGAGGCCGAGCTTATCAACAAACGCCCCCATCTCCTCATGCGGGCCTTTGTTCAGTCTGGCACTACGGGCTTGGCCATCCACCACAACACCAAGACCCTGATCAACCAGAAGCTCCACCTGCTCAACAACAAGGTCTGTCATTCCAAGCGAATGTCCAAGGCCTTTATCGCCCTTCTCCAGGGTGATAATATCCAGCACGTCCTGACTGACATGCTGGAAACCGGACTGCTTTCCGCCTATATCCCTGAGTTTGAACACCTGGAGTCCCTGGCCCAGCATGACGTCTACCACGTCTTCACCGTTGACCGCCACCTCCTCCAATGTGTTGAGGAACTCAGCCTCCTCAAAAAGAAGGAGGCCGCCATCTTCATGACACTGGCCTCGCCCCACATTCTTTTTCTGGCCGGCCTTCTCCATGATATCGGCAAGGGCACCAAGCATGACCACTCCGAGTATGGCGCTGACCTGGTGCGCATTATCGGCAAGCGTCTCAATCTCGAGGAGGAGGAAATCAGCTGCCTGTCCTTTCTGGTCCGCAACCACCTCTACCTCTCAGAAGTTGCCCTGCGCCGCGACATTGAAGACGAGAACCTTATCCACAAATGCGCCGAGAATATCCAGGACCCCGATCGTCTGGCCATGCTCTACCTGCTGACCATTGCTGACGCCAAGGCCACTGGCCCCACGGTCCTCACCGACTGGAAAGCCACGCTCTACCTTGAGCTCTACCTCAAGATTGCCCACGCCCTTGAGCATAGCGAGCGCACCACGCCTGACCAGAAACAGGCCGTGACCTGGATGCGGGAGAAACTGGCCCCCATTGCCAACAAACTGGCCCCCAGTTTTAATCTTCAGATATTACCGGACGACTACCTGCTGTCTTTCTCCACCGAGGAGGTTGTCCAGCACATTAAACATCATGGCAGCGGCATCCTCAAAAAGAAGACTACCGAGGTTGAGGCCGCGGACCAGGGCGACCACTGGAGTATCCTGATCATGGCCAAGGACAGACGGGGCCTACTCAACCGTCTCTGCGGCGTTCTGGCCCTCCACAACATCAAGGTTCTGGCCGCCAAGATTTTCACCTGGACCGACGGGACGGCGGTGGATGTCCTCCATGTCATTTCGGCTGTTAACAACGAATTCGCCGACCAAGACTGGCAGGCCTTCCAAAGGGATCTCGATTTGGCCCTTGATTTCCGCCTTGGCCTTGGCCACCGCCTCAGCAAGAAACTGGCCCCCCTGGGGCGCAAGGCCAAACCGAAGAAAGAAAAGAAAACCGCTCCCCGGGTGACCATTGAGCCGGACGGCTCGGACAAATACAGCATCATCGAAGTTTTTGCCGAGGACAAAACCACCCTGCTCTACAATATCACCCGGACCCTGGCTGATTTTGGCATCTCCACCTACCGGGCCCAGATTGGCAGCCAGGCGGACCAGGTTGTTGATGTCTTTTATGTCCTGGACCATGAGGGTAAAAAAATCCACGACAGCCATTTTTGCAATGAGATTCGCCAGAGCCTGCTTCATGCCGCTGGCAGCTAACACTAAAAAAAGTACCAAAATGTAATTTTATTTAAAAAAGAGGATAGTTCACAAAAAAATATATGCCCCCTCCACGCAAAGTGGTACAAACGAGCCTATATTTTTAGACAAATACCATGCTGCATAGCCAGCATCAGTCTCTGTAACTTCTTCTACCACCTCAACTCTTTTAGGAGAAAAGATCATGACCAAAGACGACATTCTGAAAATTGTCAAAAAAGAGAAAATCAACTTTTTCCGTATGCAGTTCATCGACGTGAACGGCTTCCAGAAAAACGTTGCTATCCCCCGCAGCCAGCTGGAGAAGGCCCTGGACGGCGGCATCATGTTTGACGGTTCTTCCATTGACGGTTTTGCTCGCATTGAAGAGTCTGACATGTTCCTCAAGCCCGACTTTAACACCTTTGTTGTCCTGCCATGGCGTAACAAGGACGGCATTGCTGCTGCCCGCCTGATCTGCGATGTTCATCTGCCTGACGGTACTCCTTTTGACGGCTGCCCGCGTATTGCCCTCAAGAAGAGCCTGCAAGAAGCCAAAGAAATGGGCTACACCATGAACATCGGCACCGAGGCCGAGTTCTTCCTCTTTGAGAAAGACGAAGATGGCAACTCCACCACCATTACTAACGATGTTGCCGGTTATTTCGCCCTGGACCCTGAAGACCTTGGCAACGACTGTCGTCGTGAGATTATTGAGACCCTTGAAGCCATGGGTTTTGAAATCGAGGCCTCTCATCACGAGGTTGCCGAAGGACAACACGAGGTCAACTTCAAGTACTCTGATGCCCTTACCGCCTGTGACAATACCGTGACCTTCAAGTGGGTTGTCAAGGCCATTGCCACGAAGTACAACCTGCACGCCACCTTTATGCCCAAGCCCATCTTCGGCATCAATGGTTCCGGCATGCACACCAACCAGTCCCTGTTCAACCTTGACGGCTCCAATGCCTTTGAGGACACCAGCGACGCTAAGGGTCTGAGCAAGGTGGCCTACCAGTACATCGCCGGTGTCATCAAAAATGCCCGCGGTTTTGCCGCTGTAACCAACCCTCTGGTCAACTCCTACAAGCGCTTGGTTCCCGGCTATGAGGCCCCTGTCTATGTAGCGTGGTCAACCTCCAACCGCTCTGCCCTGGTTCGCATTCCAGCCTCTCGTGGTCTTGGTACCCGTGTTGAGATTCGTTGCCCGGATCCGGCCTGCAACCCTTACCTTGCTGTGGCCATGATGCTCCAATCCGGACTTGACGGCATCAAGAACGATCTGCCGACACCTGATTCTGTTGATGTTGACATCTTCTCCATGACCCCGGCTGAGAAGGATGCCGCTGGTATCGAAAGCCTGCCTGGCAGCCTGGCAGAGGCCCTGGACGTTCTCGAGGCCAACCCCATTGCCAAGGAAACCCTGGGCGACCATATCCTCGGCAAATATATTGA
>JBFFIS010000034.1:0-12701 GCA_041556375.1 Desulfurivibrionaceae bacterium
CTGGCAGATGACCTCGGAGTTGATGCCACCACGCTCTCCAGCGTAACCTTTGGTGCCGAGATCTACCAATTTGACGGCGCTGGTAATCTGGTGGACAGCGGTGGGCTAGCAGTGCCGGGTAATACGATTAACAGCGACTATGGTAATCTGCAAATCAACAACGATGGCAGCTATAGCTATACCTCAATACCCCATGACTATGGCGATGATACGGTGGCAGATGTCCTCAGTGACGGTCTCATCGGGCTGCACGGTTTTGATGGCGCCGCCAATGCCTATCTGGATGGTGATGGTAAGCTGGATATAGCCAACTTGGCAGCTGGCGGTACAAATCCTGCCGGGAGCAATATTGAGCCCTTTGACTTCTGGTTTTGGGAGGGGGTTGGTGTTGAGGGTGGCTCTGGATCTAGCTTGATTACTGGTAACGAGGCCATTGTTGTTGACCTGGGCGGCGCCGTTAATGGTGTGGAGGTTGATCTTGGTGGCCTAGGCATGATGGATTCGATCAGCTGGAAAGCCTATGATGAGGCAGGTAATTTGGTTGATGATGGCAGTGTCTTTGCTTTCATGGGCATGTGGTTCAATAGGCCCATTGTTGCTGACAGTGACTATCGCTACCTTGTCTTGGAATCAGGGACATTCTGGAGCAGTTTTTATCTTACCGGCTTGACCGCCCCGACCCCGGCCGGGGTCGAGGCGGCCAGCGATCTCTTTACCTATGAACTTCAGGATGCAGATGGCGACACCTCCAGCGCCACCTTGACCATCAGCCATGATTCTTTGGCCGGTGTAGATGATTATGTCACGGTCCAAGAGGCAGGCCTGCCCATGGGCAGTGATCTTGATTCGTCCAGGGAGATCGTCAGCGGTAACCTGCTGGTTAATGACCTGGGTGTTGGTGCCGATGCGGTTATTGATCAGATCTCCAGCAACGGCAATACAGATAATGTGGCCGAGGCTGGTCTGCTGACGGTGGATACGGTCCATGGCACCATCGTCGTCCACGTCGATGACTCCAATGGCCAGAGTGCCGGTTATTATGAATACAGCCTGCCGCCGGCCACCATACTTGCCGATGTTACGGATGTTATTACATATACAGTGAGCAATGACAGTGGTACCAGCGCCAGTGCCAATTTGCATGTTTCCATCATTGATGATGTGCTGGTTGATGAGGTGATCATCGGCACAGACAACAATGATGTTTTGGTTGGCGGTGATGGTAGTGATGCCATGGCCGGCGGCGCTGGTGTTGATAGCATGAGCGCTGGGGCTGGCGACGATACCCTGGTCTTTGATGCGGCAGACAGCTTAATCGATGGCGGCGCTGGCAGCGACACCCTGCTTATCGACGATGCTGTCCTTGATTTTAGCTCCCTGGCCGATGGCACCATTAGCAATATCGAGACCCTGGAGCTTAGCGGCGCCGGGGCCCAGGCCATTTCCCTTAACCTCGATACTGTTCTTGATATGAGCGATGCCGACAATGTCCTCCAGGTTAGCGGCGGCACAGATGATGTGATCACCCTTGGTGTCGACGGCAGCCAGGGCACCTGGGTACACGAGGGTAATGGCCTGTTCACCAATAGCACAACCATGCAGACTGTCGAGGTTGTTGCGGTGGCTGATCCGGATAATGAGATCAAGGTCTTTACCGATGACGGCACCCCTATCGGCTAGGGGCAGCAAGGAGAGAGAGGACAGCCCCTTAGGGAGTTTTGAGGCGGACGGCCAGTTCCAGGCGATCGCGGAGACCGGTCTTGGTGAAGATTGAGGTCAGGTGGGCCTTAACGGTGCGCACCGTGATCCCCATCTTGTCGGCGACCTCACGGTTTGCCAGGCCCTGGGCCACCCAGCCGGCCACCTCCTCTTCCCGCTTGCTGAGCAGGGCGGTGAAGGCCTCTTTCTTCTCAGGCACAGCCTTGGGCTCGTTGATGGCGGTGATCAGCTGGCTGACCATGGCCGGCGGCAGCCAGATCTGGCCGGCCCGGATGGCGCCGATGGCCTGATGGATATTCTGCGGATGCATATAGCGATTGCCGTAGGCCTGTACGCCGCGCCGCAGCAGGCGCACGGCCTGGGCCGTGGCAGGGCTGGTGGTCAGGGCCAGGGCCGGGCAGCCCAGGGGCGAGATCTCCTCTTCGGGGCAGTGTTGGAGGTCAAAGATGATCACATCCTCCGGCCCCAGGTGCTGTTGCCTGAGCTCGCGCACATCCGTCACCTGCTTGATGGGGGCGTGGTCGAGTTCTTGGCTGCAGAGGCTGAGCAGTTCTAAGTCGTCGCTACAGAGGACAAGCATCACTTTTCCCGTAAGGCATTATTCTTGGCCCGCAGAATCGGTTTGAGGATGTACTGCATGATCGATTTTTTGCCGGTGATGATGTCGACCTGGGCCGTCATGCCCACCATGATTTTCTTCTTGCTCTCCTCGGTGCCGAGATAATTGCGGTCCGTCTTCACCCTGACCAGATAAAACTCGTTTTGCCGTTCATCGCTGATGGTATCGGCGCTGATATGGACGACCTTGCCCTCCAGGCCGCCGTGGATGGCAAAATCATAGGCTGAGAATTTTACCACCGCCTTCTGGCCCGGATAGAGAAAGGCGATGTCCGCCGGTCTGATCTTGGCCTCCACCAGCAGCCGTTTGTCATTGGGGACGATCTCCAGGATCTCCATGCCCGGCTTGACCACGCCGCCGACGGTATTGACCAGGAGCTGTTTGATGGTGCCGTCCACCGGCGATCGCACGCTGGTCCGTAGCACTCGGTCCTCAATGGCGGCCTGGGTAGAGGACATCCTCTCGATCTCGGCCATCACCCGGTTGAACTCCTCATGGGCCTCACCGCGATGGCCTTCCTCCAGTTCGGCAATCTGTTTCTTGGCCTCAATGATCTTGGAGCGCAGGCCGGCCGCCCTCTTTTGGGCGCTTTCATACTCATGCTTCTTGTCCAGGGCCCGCTGTTTGAGCTGAATAAACTCAAGCTCCGACACCAGCCTTTTTTGAAAGAGGGGCTTGGTGAGCTCCATCTCGCGGGCAATGAGCCTGGTTCCCTCCTGCAGGGAGGCAATATCCAGTTTGGCCTCGGCTAGCTCAATCTCGCGCTGGTGTAGGCGCTGGCTGAGGACATCCTTTTCGCTCTTCTTACGCCGGCAATTGATATCGTAGAGCCGTTTTTCCTTACGGAGCAGGGCGGCCATCTCTTCATCCACCTCGCTGTCGGCGCCAAAGGCCTTGATACCGGACTCGGCCCGCAGCCGGATGGCCCGGGCCATGAGTTCGTTGATCATGCCGACACTCTCCTCAAAGGAACCGCCGGCTCCGGTATCATCGATGCTGACCAGGACCTGGCCTTTTTCGACAAACTCGCCCTCGGCCACCAGAATCTCCTTGATGATACCGCCCTCAAGATTCTGGACCACCTGGATCTTGTGGGAGGGGATCACCCGCCCCTCGCCCCGCGTCCTCTCGTCGATCTTGGCAACAGAGGCCCAGATCAGCAGGATGACGGTCATGGCGGCGATGATATTGAGCAGCACGTTGTGTTTCTCCGGCCGGGTGGCCAGCACCGCCGCACTGAGGCTGTTCATGAAACGCAGGTCGTCGGGCCGGTGGCCGGTGTCGTCTTTTTTCTGGTGGTTGTTGTCGCTCATGGTCGCTTGCCCCCCAGTTTGGCGAGAATCTCAGCTCTCGGGCCGTCCATGACCAGATTGCCGCCTTCCAGGACGATGATCCGGTCGACGATGTCGAGGATGGCCGGCTTATGGGTGATGATAATGGTGGTCTTGCCCTTGGTGGCCTCACGGAGGTTGTCGATCACCTTGAGCTCGGTGTTGAAATCCATGGAGTTGGTGGGTTCATCGAGCAGGACAATGGGGCTCTCCTCCAGGAAGGCCCGGGCCACGGCCACGGACTGGCGCTGGCCGCCGGAGAGGTTGAGGCCCCGTTCGCCCACCTGCAGGTCGAGGCCCAGGGGGTGACGGTCTGTGAAGCTATTAACCTTGCCGACCTCAGCTGCCGTCAGGATGGCCTGGTCGTCGGCATGGGGGAACTTGAGGGTGATGTTTTCCCTGACTGTGCCGGAAAAAAGGACCACGTCCTGGGGGACATAGGCGATGCTGTGGCGCAGGTCAGCCGGGTCGATCTGTTTGATGTCGATGCCGTCAATAAACAGGGAGCCCTCGCTTGGCTCGTAGAAATCAAGGAGGAGGTTGCTGATGGTGGACTTGCCGGAACCCACCGAGCCGATAATGCCCACCCGTTCGCCGGGCTGCAGGTGAAAGCCGACATTATTCAGGGCCTTGCGGTCGTCATCCGGATAGCAGAAGCTCACCCCCTTGAGTTCGATCTCGCCCTGGAATAGGGGCCGGCGCAGGAAGCGTTTGTTCTCCGGCCGTTCGACCTCCTTGGCCATCAGCTCGTTTAGAGAGTGGAGGCCGGCCTTCATCTGTTCAAAGTTGGCAATGAGCGACACCACCTGGGACATGGGGGCAATGGCCCGGGACGACAACATGATAACGGCAATCAGGCCACCCATGGTGAGCTCGCCGGCCCTGATCTGGTAGACGCCGAGCACAACAATGGCCACCGTCCCCAACTGGCTGAGGAAGGAAGAGGCCATGGCCAGGTAGCTGAGAAGGACCCTGGAGTGCAGGCTTTTGTCGGCAATGTCGCCACTGCTCTCCTCCCAGTGCCACTGGGCTGAGCTATTGGCATTAAAGGCCTTGATGGTGGCCAGATTGGCCAAGGCCTCCACCAGAATGCCGTTGCGGCGGGCTGCGGCCTCCTGAGTGCTCTCAACGATCCTCTCCAGGGGGCCCTTCAGAGCGAGGCTGATTCCCAGCACCAGGCCGATAACGGTGAGTGGCACCAGGGCCATGGTGCCGCTGATCGAGTAGATGACCATAAGAAAGATGATGCTGAAGGGCAGTTCGATAAAGGCGGTAATGGCACTGGAGGCAAAAAAAGAGCGGATGCCGTCAAAATCTTTGATGTTGCTGCTGAAGGAGCCCACCGAGCGCGGCTTATGGGCCATCTTCAGGTTCATCGCCTGTTCAAAGAGCTTGGAGGAGAGGATGATGTCCGTTTTCTTGGCCACGCTTTCTAAAAAGTTGGTGCGCAGGAACTTAAGAAGGAGGTCAAAGAGGTAGATGATAAAGACGCCTGAGGCCAGAACCCACAGGGTATCGACGGCATGGTGGGGAATGACCCGGTCGTAGACATTCATGGTGAACAGGGGGCCGGCCACCACAAAGATGTTCACCAGCAGGGTGGCCAACAGCACCCGGCCATAGGTGGCCCGGAAACGCTGGAGAGTGCCGAAGAACCAGTGCCCGTCGCTGTCGCCACCGTTAACCAGTTTGTCCTGGCCAAAGCCTTCATACCGGCGTTTGAGGAAAAAGGCGTAGCCCTGGTACTGGTCAGCCAGCTTGCTCAGGTCTATTTCCATGGCCTCTTCATCAACCGACGGCACAATGATCTCCGCCACCCCTTTTTCCTGATCGATGGCGGTAAGGACGCAGGCATTATTTTCTTTGAGGATGAGGATTACTGGCAGGACCAGGGCGGGGATCGCGCTCAGCTCTCGCTCCTGGAGGCTTGAGATAAAGCCGGCCTTGGCCGCGGCCCTGGAAAAGTTGGCCTTGGGCTTGTTGATACTGAAAAGGCGCTGCCGGTCATCGCTGGGGTCAAAGGGCAGGCCATGGCTCAGGGCCTCAGCCGTAGCCGGTTTATTGTTAAGCCTGGTCAGGGAAACCAGGCAGAGCATGAGGGGATCGGTGGCGATGTTTTTAGTCATGACTCTGGCCAAGGGGGGCTTGGGCGGCAATGGCCGGGCCCTGGAAATATTTTATGTCGTTGGTTGTGAGCAACTCCTGTTGCTCCTGGCTCTCTACCTCGCGTGCCACCAGTATGATGCCAAGGCTTTCAGTGATGGCCAGCAGGGCCTTGATCCCGGCGGCATTTTTCTCCAGGTCGTTGTCGGTCAGGAGATAGTCTTGGTCAACCTTGATATAGTGGGGGCGGAGCTCCTGGAGCTGATCAAGACCGCTGGCCGCCAAGGTGACGAGGTCAAGGCCGAAGCCAAGGCCGATTTCGCGGGCCTGCTCGGCAAAATCCCGGCAGCTTGCCGCCTGGGCTGTTAAGACGCTTTCGGGAATTTCCAGGAAGAGGCGGTCGCCAAGATGGGGGCGGCTGACGACAAGTTTTTTGAGCCAGGACAGGGCGCTGCGATCTTTAAGGAAGTCAGCGCTGATATTGACTGCCAGTACCTCGTCTTGGTGGGCGCTGAGATAATGGCAGGCCATCTCCAGCACGTGGAGTTCGAGGCGTTCAGCAAGCCCTAGGCTCATGGCCATGGGCATAAAATAGCCAGCGGCATGCTTCTCCCCTGTCTGGTCAATCATGGTGACAAAAACTTCCCTGTGTATCTGGCTGCCATCCGTGGAGAGGACAGGTTGGCCGGTCATCTCAAAGCCTTTGTTCTCCAGGGCTTCTTCAATAAGGTTTCGCCACTCAAACTTGCCAAAGAGCGGTTGCTCGCTGTTGCCGGCAAACCAGACCACCGCCTTTGTCGTCTTGGCTTTGGCCGAGGCCAGGGCGTGGTCAGCTCTGGCGAGGACGCTCCCTAGGCTATCGCCACAGCTATAGGCGGTAAGGCCGCCATTGATGGTAAGGGTGTCAGCAAGGAGAGGTTGATCACCAATAGCTTGCTGGATATGGGAGACAATGCACTGGGCGCCGTCGACCGCCTGATCCTTACCGGCCCCTGGCAAGATGACGGCGTATTCTTGGGGTTGCAGGCGGGCGAGCAGGGCCTGGGGATGCTCTGCGGTTGTTAGCACCAGGCTGGCGGCCACCTGTTGGTGAAATTTTTGGATAACAGGGTGGCCGGCTGACAGCCTGATGTTCTCCAGCCCCTCTACCCCGAGGATGAGCATGGTGCCAAAGGCCTTGGCGTCGTCGCCCTCAAGGAAATGCCCCAATTGTTTCAAGGCGTATCTGCGGTTGTAGAGGCCGGTCAGGTTATCCTTGTAGAGGAGTTCATGGTAGTTTTTGAGGCTTTCAAGTTCGCGCTGGTAGATACCCTGGACCTTGCTGACCATGCTGTTCATGGCCAGGGTGACCCTTTTAAATTCAGGGACAGCGGGGATGGTAGGGCTGATAATGAATTCATTATTGGTGATGGCCTCGGCCTGGGCCCTGATCTGGTCCAAGGACTTGAGCAGATATTTGAGGCCGAAGTAGCTTGCCGAGGTGGCTAGCAGGGCCAACAGCGCAAACCTCAAGCAGAGCTGCTTGAAGGTGAGCCACAGCCAGACATAGTCATCGCCAGGGTGGCCCTGGACGCGGAGGGTCCCGAAAATATGCCAGCCCTGGACGACCTGGGTTTCAGCAATGGGGGGCGATAGGTTGAGGTTGCTGACAAACCAGGCAGGCACGCCGCTGATCTGGACCGGCTCTTTTTTCTGGTAGACCAGTTTGCCGTCCTGGTTGACCAGGCTTATTTCGGCAAAATAGCCGCCGTCAAACATGGCGTTAATACTCGTTGCCATCAGGGCCGGGTCGTCGGTCTGCGAACCCAGGGAGAGGGCGAGGACATTGGCGCTGTTTTTGGCGCCATTATAAAGATGGTCGGCGCTGAAGTTCTGGGCGTTGGTGAAATTGATTTTCAGGACTGTGGCCAAGGTCCCCACCAACAACAGGCTCACCAATAACTGTATCTTTTGTAGCAGGCTCATTGTTCCCTCTTGTGAATTTCAAGCTCAATAGCCTTAAGTTTCTGTAAGTTCTTTGAAGACCCTGGGTTTACCCGTTTACCGAGACCCTGCTGTTTCTGGATATAGAGATCATGGGCGGTAAAACTGTAGACCGGAATCAGATCCTTGCGCTGGCTGGCCGGCAAGATTTCGCCATTGTAATTGTCCAGGATCAGGGGAGAGGTGTCTAAATCCTTATAATAAGTGACCACCAGATGGGCAGCCTCTGGATAGCCAATGGCCTTGACATAGGCGAGGAAGAGCTTTTCCTCCGGAACGCCTAGCTGCAGCAGGGTTAGGAACTTGGCAACGGCAAAATCCTCACAGTCACCCTGGCCCTTGCCCATGAACTCCAGCCTGCTGGCCCAATAATCTTTTTTGCCCCAGGTCTTGATGTCTGAACGGAATTCCGCCTGGTTGAAAAAGCGGTTTACCCCCTGGATCTTGGTGTCATCGCTGTCGGTTGTCACCAGGTTGTCCATAAGTGCTAACAGGCCAGCTAGGCGTCTATGGGCCTGCGCACCATACTGTTTGGTGTAGTTGGACATCTGGGGCTCCGGGACGAAGAAGAGGGACACGCTTTCGCCGGCCACGACAACAAGGGCCATGAAGAGGAGGAGAAATACTGAGCGTCTGATTGTTACCATCAGTTACAGGTTACTTCCTGGTAAGGTTGAACTCTATGCGCCGGTTCAGCCTTCGGCCCGTGGCCGTGTCATTGCTTGCCCTGGGCTCTGAGGCGCCTCGGCCGGTGAAGGAGAGGTTCGCCGGGTTGAGGCCCAGCATGACCAGTTCGTCGCGTACCGATTTGGCCCGATTAACCGAGAGAGGTTGGTTGTAGGCGTCAATGCCCCAGCCATCGGTATGGCCAATGATCTCTACGACGAAGTCGTCGGCGGTCTTGAGCTGAGCGGCGACAGCGGCCAGCTGCTGTTGAGATTCAGGAACAAGCGTGGCTGAGTCATACTCAAAATTGATGCCGTCTAGGAGGAAGGCCTGCTTGTCCCTGCTGGGATCAATGCGCAGAGCCGGGGGCTCAGTGGTGCCGGATTCTTTTTCCGGGTTGCTGGTCTTGTCTGCTTCGGAGCTGATGGTGGTTGCCGGGGGGGAGCTTTCCTCCTGGGCCCGGACGGTCTTGGTCAGCTTGAACTCAATCCGGCGGTTTTGCTGACGTCCGGCAGCGGTGTTGTTACTCACCCTGGGTTCAGAGGCACCACGGCCGGAGAAGCTCAGGTCCTCCTTGTCGATGCCCAGACGGATCAGCTCTTGGTAAACGGACTTTGCCCTGGCGACAGAGAGGGGCTGATTATAGGCATCGGTCCCCCAGGCGTCGGTATGGCCGATGATTTCGATGTCAAAGCCCTTGGCCTCTTTGAGCTGGGCTGTGATATAGCTAAGCTTCTCTAGGGATGCCGGGGTAAGCTTGGCAGAGTCATACTCGAAATGGATGATGTCCAAGTGGAACTCCTGCTCCTCCTTATTGCGGTCGATCTTCATGTCGAGCTCAAGGGGCGTTCCTGCGGCAGGCTGAATATGGGAGAGGGGCGGCAGCGCTGGGGGGGGCTCGGGAGTTGCTTCTTCAGGCTGGCTGGCGGCCAGGGGCATAATGTAAGGGGTGAGCTCCGTGGGCTTCTGGTAGCCCACGGTGATGGGCCGCACCTCACCGCAGCCCGAGGCCAGGGTGGTGGCGCCGTAAATGGAGTTGTCGCATTGGTCGGCCAGATCAGCAACGGTGTCGTCATCGCGGTTGCGATTGAGTTCCGGATAGCCGGTGAGCTCCATAGGCTTAAGGGTCGGTAGGTTGACCTTTTCCTGGAGGCCGGTGTCATACTCATGGAGCAGCATGCCAGTGGCCTGGGATATGCGGTAATGGGCGATAAGGTTGGAATACCGGGACAGGGCCTTGGCGTTCTTGGCCGCATCAAACTCATTTTCCATGTCAAGGAGATCAAGCAGGGTTCTGCGGCCGATATAGTACTCCTCCTTAAAGGCCTCCAGGGTCTTAACGCTCAGGTTGACATAGTCGGAGAGGTATCTCTCCTTATGTTTTTCAGCATCCATGATGTTCCAGGCCAGCCGGGCCGACTCATTGACATTGCGGCGCTCAGTGTAGGCGTGCTGGTACTCCTTGCGGAGGTTTTCGTGGCTCTTGATTTTTTCACCCTTGCGAGCCCCGCCGTCAAAAAAGGTGTAGCTCAGCTTCAACATGGCAGAGGCCTGATCGGTCTCGCCTTCTTCGCCGTTGGTGTCGGCACGGTGCTGGGCATTGAGCTCGAGATCAAGGCTTGGCAGGAAGGCGGCCTTTGATTTTTCATAGGAGAACTTGCGGACCTGGATATTGTACTTGGCAACCTCGAGGGCCGGGTGATAACGAAGGGCCAGGTCCACTGTTTCATCGACGCTGTCAGGAAAGTGGAAAGCCGGTTCAGGAAGGACAAACTGCTCAGGTCTGAGGAGACGGCCAAATTGGCGATGAAATTTGACCACCGCCTGGTTGAGATCCTGCTGCCTGGAGATAAAGTTTGCTCGGGCCAGGGCCAGGCGGGCCTCGGAATTGCTGAGGTCTGACAAACGGTTGAAACCCGCCGCTGTTTTTTCATGGACCTGGGCCAGGATCTTTTCCTGGGTGGCAACATTGGCCTGGGATATCTCCAGCATTTCCCTGGCCTGCAGAACATTAATGTAGGCCTCGGTGGTATCGAGGAAGACCCGGTTGGCGACGGTGAGCGCCTCCCAGGCCGCTGAGAGAATGCGGGCGTCTGTTTCGTTGGTGAAGGCGGTGGTGTGGCCGCCGCTGTATATGTTTTGCCGGGCATAGACCGTTGCCGTGGCTGCGGTAAGTTCTTCACTGACATCGTTGGTGTCAACGCCGTCAGTCATCTCCGGACCGGCGCTCAGCTCCATGCCTATTTTGGGTAAAAAACCGCTGGTGGCCACGGCCCGTTCAGCCTTGACGCTGCGATATCTGCTCAGTGCTTCCAGTATTTGAGGATCGGTGAGGGTGACAAGCTCCAGAACCGTTTCCAGAGGCAGGATGCCGTTGGTTTGGCCCGGAAGATTGTCCCTGGTCAAACCAGGTTCAGGGAAGGAGGGGGGGATGATTGCTTCGGAAGGATTAGAGTGTTGGCCTGCGGCAACATTTTCAACCACGACGAGTAAGAGCAGTGTGGCGATCGACAATGACGCCCGCCACGTAGATTTACAAATAATACTCACAAGTGCCCCCTGTGTATTAGATCGGTAAGATACTATTAAGTGGAATAAGTGTAGTTGTGACCAGGTAGGATGTTTAAGGTGTTAAAAAGATGGAATATTTAGGTTTATGATAACGCCATTCAGAAGTCAAATTTTTTTAAAAAAATGGGAGCATTTTTCGCCCGGAGGCCTGGGCGGGGTAGTGGTGAAGGCAAGCAGAGGGGAATTATGGTCTAACTTTAGACACCCATGTGGCAGCAGTTTTGTGGCTGGGCAAGGACTCTGGCCTCTTCTGGTCTTGTGCTCTTTTCCTGAAGGGGGAAATGGGGTAGCATGGTGCTCAGACATGAGACGACCGACCAGGAGGCGAAATGGCTAAATACAAACCCCAGCATGCCCGCATGCTTTTTATTGATCGTAAGATTCAGGAGGGCGGCTTCCCCAACTGCAGCAGCCTGGCTGAAGAGTGGGAGGTGAGCAGTAAGACCATTCAGCGCGATCTCGACTACCTGCGCTACCAGCTCGATGCCCCCTTGGAGTATTCGGCCAAGAAGCGCGGTTATTACTATACTGAACCGCGCTTTCAACTGCCGGCCATGGACGTCAAGGAGAGCGACCTCTTTGCCATCTACCTGGCTGAAAAACTGCTCAGTCAGTACGAGGGTACTCCGGTCTACCACAACCTTTGCCAGGTCTTCCAGAAGATTGAGGACTCCTTGCCCTCCAAGACATCCCTGGGGCCTGGCTCAGATTTTTCCAGATTTTCTTTCTTTTCGGCCGCCCAGACCATGATCAGGCCCGGTATCTGGCAGGCGGTTTTTGAAGGCCTGCGCACCCTGCATAGTATCGATATCACCTATCAGCTGCCGGGGAGCACAAAGGCGCCCCGACCTCGCCGTATTGACCCCTATCATGGCGTGCGTTTTGAGGGCGACTGGTACGTCATCGCCTACTGCCACCTGCGCCAGGACATCAGGACCTTCAGCCTGGCCCGTATCACCGATGCCACTCTTGGCAAAGACACCTTCACCATCCCGGAAGATTTCGACTTCCAGGCCATCAGTGCCAGCCATTTCGGCGTCCATTGGAGTGATGACGAGACGTTGGTGCGCATCCGTTTCAGCAAAGAGGTGGCCCCCTACATTAAGGAACGTAGCTGGCATGACAGCCAGCAGATAACTGATGAAGAGGATGGGAGTTTGATTCTTGAACTAACGGTGAGTCATCTCTTTGAATTGAAGAAATGGTTGTTGTCGTGGGGGAGCCAGGCCCAGGTATTGGAACCAGCTGAACTGGTCGGGGAGATGGCCGCCGAGGTTCGGGCCATGCTGGGGCATTATCAAAGTGTATGAGTAACCTGCCGCCCTTTATCGTTTCTGGCTTTAGGGGGGGCAGGGAGCATATTATCCCCTCTCCCTGATGGAGAGGCTTTAGGGTGAGGGCAAAAAGGGATGGCCTGTGGCTGCCCAGGAAGTTTTGGGGTCTTGGGTAGTCGGGGGACCCTGGGTGTTTTTTTGTCTTGGCTGCCCTAAAGAGTTTGTTCCTTTTTGCTCGTCTAAAAAGGAACCGAAAAAGGACGCCCCAGCACCACTCAAATCCCTTTTTCATGCAAAAACGAGCTCTGTGCTGAATGGGTGATTCAATAAGGATGCCTTGCGGGCTCTGTTATCTGTTTAATATTATTTGACATAACATTCTTTTTGGGTCACTTTCAGAGTTCTCTAAGCAAAAAGCTTCTTAAGGGTATTAGA
>JBFFIS010000035.1:0-12676 GCA_041556375.1 Desulfurivibrionaceae bacterium
TTCTCAAAAAAGATACAGACCTACCTGCAGCTTTTTTCCAATAATGCCGCCGTCGCTATCGAACGCGGTATCATGAACAGAGAGCTCATCCTGCGGATGGTCAAGATGTCTGAACTTCATGACCCTAAGGAAACCGGGGCCCATGTCCAGAGGGTGGGAGCCTACAGTGCCGAGATATTTCGGCGCTGGGGCCAGAAATACAACATGGAAAGCAAGGAACTCAAGAATCGCCACGATATGATTCGCCTTGCCGCCATGCTCCATGATGTCGGCAAGGTCGGCATAGCCGATGTTATTTTGAAGAAACCCGGACGCCTCGACGCCAGCGAATTCTGCAAGGTCAAAGAGCACACTGTTTTAGGGGCCCGCCTTTTTACCAACACCACCTCAAATCTTGACAAGATGAGCATGGAGATCGCCCTCCATCACCATGAAAAATGGGATGGCAGCGGCTATCCCGGCAGCATTAATCTGACAGCAGACGATTCTCTCTGCGAGGAGGTCCAGCCCCTCAAGGGTCATAATATCCCCCTGGAGGCGCGCATAACTGCCCTCGCCGATGTCTATGACGCCCTTTCCTCAACCCGGGTCTATAAAGAGGCATGGGTGGACGAGGACATCTACGCTGAGATCTTGGCCAACTCCGGCTCCCATTTCGATCCGGAACTGGTCGACATCTTTTTTGAAATTACCGATGTCCTAAAGGCCATCCGCAACCGTTATCAATAACGGCAGCTAGAAGTTCTTCTTTTTTCCATCGACTGCCGTTCCTTCTTGATCATTCCCTGTTTTTTTTTATAGTACAGCACATTTAAACAATTCAGGAGAAGAGCTGCCTGAGACTTCTCCACCCTTTTACTGAGGAAACCCAATGCCTACGTCCTACACCTACGACAAACTCGACCAGGAAGGCGTCACTGAATATATTTTCCACCCCACTACCCCTTCAAGCTCAACCTGCCCTGAAGGCGCCGAAGATCTCCAGCTAGAGGTTGGCAATGGCGCCACCATTCATCTTCGTTTTTTCCCCGCCGCTGATCCACAATCTCCTTGCCTGCTTTTTTTCCACGGCAACGGCGAGACCGTCGCCGACTATGACGATGCTGGCTCCATGCATAATAAAAGCGGCACCACCTTTATCGCCGCCGAATACCGGGGCTACGGCCTCTCTACCGGCACACCATCAGCTACCACCATGATGCAGGATTGCCATGCAATCCTTGAAGCAGTTATTTCCTGGCGCCAGGCCAAGGAATATACCGGTAAGCTTCTGGTTATGGGCAGATCTTTAGGGAGCGCCTCAGCCATTGAGCTGGCCTGGGCCCATGCCGATGTTATCGATGCCCTGCTCATCGACAGCGGCTTCGCCCTGACGATACCACTGCTAAAGACCATAGGCGTTGATGTTGAAGGTTTAGGCCTTCAAGAAGAGGACGGCTTCCACAACCTGGACAAAATCAAGCAGATCTCCATGGCCACGTATATCATTCACGGCCAACACGACGAAATCATTTCTCTGACCAATGCCTCGGAGCTTATTGCTGAATCCCCTGCCCTCCAAAAGGAATTCCAGACCGTTCCCGGTGCCGGACACAACACGATAATGACCGTTGCCGGCCCCATGTATTACGAGGTGATGGGCCGCTTCATCGACAAGATTGGGAAGGTGCGAAAAAAAAGATCTGGGATTCGCTAACTACAGGAAGAACAGAGGGACAATTTCTCAGGGCCTGGGCCTGAAAAAATTACTGGCAAAAAGGACCAGAAAGGCCTCATTTTGGATGCCGTAGGCCTGCTCACCCAAACCAAAAAGTTCCTTTTTGATAGTCTGATAAGCTGGAAGCTCGGGCAACACAGGGAGATGATACTCGACGTCTTCGGGCACCTCGATTTTCAACTTTTGGGCAATTGCCTGAGATACCCCAGTTTCGAGGCCATGCTCCATGTGACCCGCTACCGGTTGGGAGCCTAGGGAATGGAGAAAAGTCAACATTGCCGACATATCGTGTTTTTCCTCAAAAAGCTTTATCTCCTCGGCAATATCGGCATGAATCTCTTGCAGTTCCTTATACTTTTTGCGGTAGCTATCGACATGCATACAGAGCCGATCATAACAGTCGACCAAAAAATTTTGAAAACGCCCCTGGCGGGTTAAACCGCGCATGCGGACACTTTCAAATACCCTCTGCCTTATTGTCGGCGATTCGGTGAGGTAGGGATCGTAAAAAAGCTTTTTTTCCAAATGACATAAGGACAAAAAAGCATCGATGAGCTCTTCTTCATGGAGCAGGATGTAGATACGAATCAGATCAAAGCTGATCCGCTTTTCGAGAATAAAAGAGTACTGACGGAGTTTGTCCCTATACTCAAGGGAGTCCTCTTCGATGAGCTTACGAAAGCCAAAATAGTTGTTGGCCATCTCGCTTTTGAGCTCAATGGATAGATAGTCTTCAAAATCGGCCATACTCATGACAGCTTCCCTGTAATCACGGGGGCAATCGCCCCACATGCACTTGCTAAGCACGCTGTATCAAATATGAGTATAGCAAAAAGAGCCTACCGGGATAAAGGCTATTTTAAATAGCCGCCTTATGCCCCATCACGAGATCAGGCTGTAATGTGCTCCGAGGCGAGCATGGTGTCGACAAAACCGAGCAAAAAATCTCGCTGGGCCGGGGTAGCATAGGCAATGCAGGAACAATGGAGGTTACTCTCGCTGCGGATTAGCAGCTCAACAATGAGCTTATCCTTACTGAGTTCAACGCCAAAGTAGAAGGGACCGCAGTCATTATGGCCTTGCTGGGAAACGGACCACAGATCATCGGGAAGCTGGAGCCAGAACATGCCAACCATCGGTCCTTGCTTGAGGGTCTTTTTCATGTAGGTGTCAAGATTGTCACGTTCCTGAGCGCTCAAATCGTCTACAACAAATTGCCGCATACTCCCACTCCTCTTATTATCGATAGTGGCCGCCTCCGCCGAGGTCGGCCACGACTTACATCAGTTTAGGAATCAAGATCCCGGACATCACGGCCCTCTTTCAGGTCACGACCCTCGAGATAGCGAACAATAGACTCGGCCGCTTCCTTGGCCTGGTAAACAGCCTTAGCAACCGTCTGGGGACCGAGGACAGCATCACCAGCTGAAAAGATCCAGTCGACATTGGTCTGAAAGGTTGTCTTATCAATGATGTAGGTGCCCCAACGGGTCAATTCAAACTCCTGACCGGCATCAACCTCATGGTTAACATTCTGACTGATAGCCGGGATAACACAATCTGCATCGATGATAAAATGGGAGTCCTTAATCTCAACCGGCCGCCTTCTGCCAGAGTCATCGGGGGGACCAAGCTCCATCTTGACGCATTCGATGCCTGTCATCTTGCCATTGTCGCCAACGACCCTCACCGGGGCCGCCAGAAACTCTATTTTGACGCCCTCCTGCTGGAGATGGTGAATCTCTTCACTAGAAGCAGGCATCTCTTCGATGGTGCGCCGGTAGAGAATAAAGACATTCTGTGACCCCTCGCGCAGAGCAACCCGGGCACAATCAATCGCGACATTACCACCGCCGACAACAACAACATTCTGGCCAACATCAACCTTATTGCCGGACAGAACCTGGCGCAGATAGTCAATACCATGGAGAACGCCTGCCATATCTTCGCCATCAACCCCTAGCTTACGACTGCTATGGGCGCCAACACCGACAAACACAGCATCAAAACCATGCTCGGTCTTCAACTGTTCGAGGGTTATATCCCGACCAATGACAACGTCATGAATAATTTTAACACCACAATCCTTTAGGGCGGCAAATTCAGCGTTCAAGATATGGCGAGGCAAACGAAAGGGCGGGATACCAACCTTAAGCATACCGCCGATAACAGGGAGAGACTCATAGATGGTGCATTCATAGCCGGCATGGGCAAGATGATAGGCCGCTGTCATACCGGCCGGACCCGAACCGACAATAGCCACTTTTTTACCCTTTGGCAGAGCACAGGCGACATTCATGGTCTTTTGGTGGTGAACCATCCAGTCGGACATGAACCGTTCAATAAGACCGATAGCCACGGCTTTGCCTTTTTTGGCGCGAACACAGGCGCCTTCGCATTGATTTTCATGGGGACAAACGCGAGAACAAATGGCCGGCAAGGATGAGGTCTCACGCACCTTCCAGTATGCCTCTTCAAACTTGCCTTCGGCAACAAGGTTTATAAAAGCCGGGATATCATTATTAATCGGGCAGCCTTGGCGGCATCCCGGCTTTTTACACTGAAGACAACGAAGGGCCTCAGTTTTGACACTTTCTTCAGTAAAGCCCAGGGAAACCTCATCGTAATTGTCTATACGAATTTCAGGAGAAAGCTCTGCGCATGTCTGTCTATCAATGGCCATTCTCTCTTTGGCGTTCATTTCATCTCCTTCTTACTCTTTATATATGTGCAACACTAAATCTTTGAATATAGATACCGCGCCAATCTTTCTACACTACTTGTCCCAAAAAATCACCATGGGGAAACTACCTAAAAATTGTCTGTGGCCCAATAATATGACATCCTAGAATTTCTCAGCATTTACACCGAGAGTTTCTTGACAAACCCCCTCGCCTCATTCATTCTTAGAGAAGATATTTTCGTAAACCAGTTCGCAATTTTCTTGATAGTTGGTTCGTCAAGAAAAGATTATCACTAACAAACACTTCCCATGAGGCCTCGGCAACATATAGGCTTCCTGATCTTGGTTATCCTTATGAAAGTAGAGTTTATAAATCCTTTTCTTCAGTCGACAAAAAATGTTCTTGAGACCATGTGCCAAACGCAGGCTCAGGCCAAGAAACCGGTGTTAAAGGAAGACAATAATACCTATGGTGATGTCACCGGTATCATCGGTATGGCGAGTGCTGAAGTTTCGGGCTGTATGATTGTCAGCTTTTCAGAAAAATGCATTATCAATGTGGTCGCCAACATGCTAATGGAAGATCCTAAAGATTCCATAGATGATGAAATTATCGATGCGGTTGGTGAGCTAACCAATATGATCTGCGGTGGCGCCAAGGCAACCTTGGCAAAGATGGATCACAAATTTGATCTGGCAACACCAACGATGATTACCGGTAAAGGCGTGGAGATCTCCACCCTGTCCGATTCGCCTACTATCGTTATTCCCTTTGAAACCGAATATGGCGGTTTCGTTATTGAAGCCAACCTGGCCGAAAAATAGTACCCGGCCTTCAGTTTACATAAAAAAAGCCGCACAAATTGTGCGGCTTTTTTTATGTAGTAACCTGGAAAACAGTCGATTACTACCGACCCTTCTTTTCGGCCACCTGAACGCGGGCAAGGGCACGCTGCAGAGCAGCGCGGGCCCGGGCCTCGTTAAGCTTCTCTTGCTGTCCCTTGGCCTGAGCAAGACGTTTTTCAGCCCGCTCCTTGGCACGCAGAGCACGATCAATATCGATATCAATGCCCTTCTCGCAGCTTTCAACGATAAAGGTAATCTTGTTTTTAGACACCTCACAGAAACCGCCGCTCACCATCAGGGCATGCTCATTGCCGCCCTGTTTATAGGTCAACTCACCGATCTTGATGGTGGAAAGAAAAGGGGCATGGTTGGCAAGGACGCCGAAAACACCGCCATAACCAGGAGCAGTGACAATATCAACATTTTCACTTAGCACCGGGCCTGAGGGGGTTACGACCTCAAGTTCAATTGTTTCTGCCATAGCACATCACCTCTAATAATGGCACCAGGGGAAGAATCTCCCCTAGTGCTCGTTCAAACCTCTTAAGCAGCCTTTTCCTTAGACTTGGCTTCTTTCTCAACTGCTTCTTCAATGGAACCAACCATGTAGAAGGAGTTCTCAGACATGTCATCATGCTTGCCTTCGAGGATCTCTTTGAAACCGCGAACGGTATCAGCAACCTTAACGAATTTACCGTCCATACCGGTAAATACCTCAGCAACAGTAAAAGGCTGAGAAAGGAAACGCTGAACTTTACGGGCGCGCCCTACAAGCTGCTGATCTTCCTCGGAAAGCTCATCCATACCAAGAATAGCAATGATGTCCTGAAGATCCTTATACTTCTGCAGTGAGTTCTGAACATTACGAGCAACGAGGTAATGCTCTTCACCGAGAACGTTTGGATCGAGAATACGAGAGGTGGAGTCAAGAGGATCAACCGCAGGGTAAATACCAAGCTCAGCAATCTGGCGGGAAAGTACAACAGTACCGTCGAGATGGGCAAAGGTGGTAGCAGGAGCAGGATCTGTCAAGTCATCCGCAGGTACGTAAACACACTGAACCGCGGTAATGGAACCCTTGGTTGTAGAGGTGATACGTTCCTGAAGACCACCGAGGTCAGTAGCCAGGGTAGGCTGATAACCAACCGCAGAAGGAATACGACCAAGAAGGGCGGAAACCTCAGCACCGGCCTGGGTGAAGCGGAAGATGTTATCAACGAAGAAGAGAACGTCCTGGCCCTCTTCATCACGGAAATACTCAGCAGCGGAAAGACCGGTCAGAGCAACACGAGAGCGGGCTCCTGGAGGCTCAGTCATCTGGCCGTAAACAAGAGCAGCCTTAGGCAGTACGCCTGATTCCTTCATCTCGTTGTAGAGATCGTTACCCTCACGGGTACGCTCACCAACACCGCAGAATACGGAGATACCACCATGATGCATGGCGATGTTGTTAACCATTTCCATCATGATAACGGTCTTACCACAACCAGCACCACCGAACAGTCCCATCTTACCACCCTGAGGGAACGGAACGAGAAGATCGATTACCTTAATACCGGTCTCGAGAACGTGTACCTCGGTGGACTGGTCGGTAAATTGAGGAGCAGGCTTATGAATAACACCTGTTTTCTCTTTAGAGATGTCGCCCATGCCATCAACCGGCCGGCCAACAACATTCATAATACGTCCAAGGGTCGCAGGACCAACAGGGATGGTGATAGGAGCACCGGTGTTCTTTACTTCCATGCCACGAACAAGACCATCGGTCTGATCCATAGCAACGGCGCGAACAACGTTATCACCGAGATGCTGAGCAACCTCAACAACCAGGTTGTCGGGGGTGTCATCAATACCGGCATTTGTGACAGTAAGAGCTGTCATAATATCGGGCAGGGAACCAGCGTCGAACTCAACGTCGATTACCGGTCCAACAACCGAAACAATTTTACCACTTTTTAATTCACTCATGGGCTTTTGGCCTCCTTCAATGTATGCGAACGGCGGCTCATCCGCAGCCGCCGTTATTTATATCTCTTATCCTTTCAGTGCCTCAGCACCACCAACGATATCCATCAGGTCACCGGTAATAGCTGCCTGGCGAGCCTTATTAAAGATCATGGTCAACTCAGAAACAATATCATTACATGCATTGGTTGCATTATCCATTGCAGTCATCCGGGCAGCATGCTCACTGGCACCAATCTGTAACATGCAGTTATAAATCATAACATTCATGTACAGGGGCAGGAGCACTTCCATGATCTCTTCAGAGGAAGGCTCATAAATATAATCACCAGATTGACCAGCAGCAGCTTCGGCACCTTCTTCACTCTCCACCGGCTTAACGGGGAGAAGATGAATAGTGGTTGGCAACTGACGGGCTACGCTATGAAAATGACCGTAAATCACCTTAACCTCATCGGCCTCTTGGGCTTCAAAGTTAGCGGCAATATCCTGGGCCATTTCACGAGCATTGAACATCTGGAAGGTACCCATGATATCACGGTAGGACTTTCTGACCACACCGCGCTTCCTGAAGTAATTGTGTCCCTTTTTACCAATACAGACAAAGGTGACCTTCTTTCCTTCAGCCTCATACTTGCTAGCCAGTTTCTCAGCCATTTTTAAAATGTTTGAGTTGAAACTACCACAGAGGCCGCGGTCAGAGGTGACTACCACGATTTCGACAGTTTTGACATCGCGCACCTCCATGAGAGGATAATCACCAGAGGCGCCACTACTCAAATTCGCCATGGTGGCATTGAACTTCTCGGCATAGGGATGGAAATTTTCCATCTTCTGCTGAGCTCCGCGGAGCTTAGCTGCCGAGACCATGTTCATGGCCTTGGTGATCTGCGATGTCTTTTTGACACCGGTAATCTTTGTTGAAACGTCTTTTAGACTAGGCATTACCTAACCCCCCTTAGTTGATACCTTTAGAAGCCTTGAAGGTCTCAGTGAAGGCTTTCATGGTAGCGTGCATCTTCTCTTCCAAAGCGCTATCGATCTCCATCTTCTCTTTCAAGGTGTCGAAGATCTCTGGTGCAGAGGCAGAGATGTGGGTGTACAGGTCCTGCTCGTAGTCAGCGAGAGCGTCAAGAGGCAAAGTATCAAGATAGCCCTTGGTACCGGCAAAGATGATACTTACCTGCTTCTCCATGGGCAGAGGTTGATACTGGGGCTGCTTGAGAATCTCAACCAGACGTGCACCACGGGTCAACTGAGCCTGGGTAGCAGCATCAAGATCGGAACCAAAACCGGCAAAGGCGGCAAGCTCACGATACTGAGCAAGGTCGAGACGAAGGGTACCAGCAACCTGCTTCATGGCCTTAACCTGAGCAGCACCACCTACGCGGGATACGGACAGACCAACGTTAATGGCCGGACGAACACCGGAGAAGAACAGGTTTGGCTCAAGGTATACCTGACCATCGGTAATGGAAATAACGTTGGTAGGAATAAAGGCGGAAACGTCACCAGCCTGGGTCTCAATGATGGGCAGAGCGGTCAGTGAACCGGCACCAAGCTCATCGGAAACCTTTGAGGAACGCTCAAGGAGACGTGAATGGTTGAAGAAAATATCACCGGGATATGCCTCACGTCCTGGTGGACGACGAAGGAGCAGTGAAAGCTCGCGATAGGCAACAGCCTGCTTGGAAAGATCATCGTAGATAATCAGGGCATGCTGACCACGATCACGGAAATACTCACCCATGGCGCAACCGGCAAAGGCGGCAACATACTGCATAGGTGCAGGATCAGAGGCACAGGCCGCTACAACGGTGGTGTACTCCATGGCGTTGTTCTTACGAAGCGCTTCAACAACAAGAGCAACGGTGGACTTCTTCTGACCGATGGCGACATAGACACAGTGAACGTCAGTCTCACGCTGGGCGATAATGGCGTCAACACACACGGCGGTCTTACCAATCTGGCGATCACCAATAACCAACTCACGCTGGCCACGGCCAACCGGGGTCATAGCGTCAATGGCCTTGGAACCTGTGTAACAAGGCTCATGAACACCTTTACGGGCGATAACACCGGGAGCCAGAACCTCGATCTTGGAGGTGTGCTTGGCGTTAATGGGGCCCTGGCCGTCAATGGGAAAACCAACGCCGTCAACAACGCGACCTTCCATTTCAGGACCAACCGGAACCTCAGCAATCTTACCGGTACGTTTTACAATGTCACCCTCTTTAATTCCGGCAACATTACCAAGGACGGCGCAACCAACGTTGTCTGCCTCAAGGTTAAGAGCCAGGCCAAGAATGCCGCCAGGAAACTCGAGGAGCTCCATAGCCATGCAATTCTCAACACCATTGACGCGGGCAATACCATCACCAACGGAGATGACCGTTCCGGTTTCACTCAGATCTGCCTTTGTTTCGAAATCCTTGATCTGGCCTTTAATAATTTGACTGATTTCTTCAGCTTTAATCTGCATTGCTTTATTCACTCCCCTTAATGGACTCTTTTAAAACTTCGAGTTGCGTTTTGATGCTACCATCCATGACTAAGTCGCCAACCTTGGCGATCATGCCGCCAATGATTGACTCATCAACATTATTAGTAACGGTGACACGCTTCCCGGTTATTTTCTCTAATGTTTCCTGGATTTTGGCTTGAAGATCTGCTGGTATCTCAGTGGCAGAGGTGACCACACCCTGACAGGTGTTATTTTCCTCATCCACAAGGATCTGAAACATCTCAGCAATATCACCAAGAACATCCGCCCGCCGCTTCTGGACAAGCAGATTTATGAAATTTCCCATAATAGTAGAAACGCCAGCTGCCTTGACAATCTCCTTCATCACCCCTTCACGGGCCTCAAGAGGATACAAAGGGTTGGACAGAGCATCGCTCAGTTCGGCATTGCCAGCAACCAGGGCTGCAAACTCACCGAGACTTGTTGCGTACTCATCAAGGGCGTTCTCTTCCTTACCAACGGCAAAAAGTGCCTTGGCATAACGTTTTGCAAGGACTGCGTTCTTCATTATGCGGCACCTCCTACCTTGGCTAAATAACCCTCAACCAGGGCAACCTGATCATCGGCCTGGAGGTTATTTTTGATAATCTCCTCAGCCATGACTGCGGCCTGATCGGCTACTTCACGCTTCAAATTAACCTTGGCCTCGGCAACGGCATTGGCCACCGCCATATCGGCCTGGCGCTTGATCTGCTCAGCTGCCTCGTTGGCCTCGGCAATGATGCGCTCTTTCTCAACTTCACCTTGGGCAATGGCAGTTTCCACCATCTGCTTAAGCTCATCATCGAGTCCAGACAGACGGGAGGCATATTCCTGATACTGACGCTCAGCAGCGCTGCGCTGGCTCTCAAGATCATCAAACTCCTCGCGAATACCCTGACGACGACCGCGCAGGCCATCAACAATGGGTTTCTTCAGAAACTTGACAAGAATGATCATCAAAGCGGCAAAGTTCATGGCACGCCAACCGAGATCCTTCAATTTTTCAGGTGTAAGTCCCAGACCACCGCCGCCATGGCCACCGCCATGAGCTGCTTCGGCAGCATGAGGATCACCTGAGGCATATGCCATGGCAGTAACTCCCACCACTGCCACAACCGCCAGAGCTGATAGCCCGAACTTGGACCAATTAACATCTCTCCTCATTAAACAGCCCTCCCCAGAATTTTACCGGCCATATCCTTGGCAAAGTCATCGATCTTGCCAGTCAGCTCTTTCTGGGCAGCGGTGAATTCTGATTCAACTTTGCTCAGCTGTTCGGCCTTAGCCTTATCGGCCTCGCTACGAATCTCAGCAAGTTTCTCATTTCCGGCTGCCTGAGCAGACGCCCTGGCTCCATCGAACTCTGCCTTGGCATTACGCCGGGCTTCATTCATTTTATTATCAAACTCTTCAACCCGTAACTGGGCATTTTTCTTATAGTTTTCAACGTCCGTCGCGAGGCTCTCCAACTTTTCCTTGCGCTGGGCCAGGATATTTCTGACCGGACGATACAAAATCGCATTCAACACCAACATTAGAATCATGATGTTCAGGATCTGCATCGGCATAGTCAAGTCAATGGTAATCATAAGCTTTCCTTCCTCCTCTTCATTTTGTCATGCATGCGCAACCATCCCCACTTGACAAGAGAGCTGCCACATACAGTTCAAACCAAAAAAAACCTGCCACTCGCTTTGCCGCTTTCCCTAAAACGGGTGAAAAGTCGCAGGTATAAATTTCTTCCAGGACAATTACTGAATGGCCCCTCATTAAATCAGTGTTTGCTTACTATAGAATAGTTGGACTGTCAACTTTTTTTACCCCTCACCAAAGGGCCAAAAACCCGCGCAGTTTCAGGATTTACCTAGTGTTTTCCTGTTTAACAGATAAATTAATTGCCCCCCATTTTCAGTCATTTCTGACCTCCCAAAAAAACCGAAATCTACGGTCAACTACCTACAAAATCTCCTAAAAAAAATCCTTCCTTAGCGTCGCTCAAATCTCACTTGCTGTATCTCTCTCAAGTTTTTGGCCAAAAAAAAATTGTCCCCACAAAGATCCTCGACAAACAGCGCCGTAAGCCCCTACAATATATATTGAAGTCAGGTCAGCGATGTATATCTTCTGCCACCTCTGCTGGAGTAAAGCCATGATCACCATTAAAAACATCCTCGTTCCTATCGATTTTTCCGACAACGCTGAACATGTCATGGACTACGCCCTCAGCGTCGCCCTTCAATTCAACTCCAATATCCTTCTGTGTTTCGTGGCCCAACTTTACACCGACTATTCTGATTTTTTCATCCCCCAGATGCCTGTCGTTGCCATTGAAGAAGAGATTGACAAGGCAGCCAAAGAGAGGATGCACCGCTTTGTCGAGGACTACGGCAAAGATATTCATATTGAAGAATGCGTCCTCATCGGCAACGTGGCCCATGAGATCCTCAACCTGGCCAAGAAGCGGCAGGTTGATCTCATTGTCATGGGAACCCATGGCTTTCAAGGCCTTGAGAAGATTCTTTTTGGTTCAGTGGCCGAAAAGGTGGTCAAGATGGCCCCCTGTCCGGTCCTTACAGTTAAGCCGAAAGAAGCTGCCGAGAAATAATGGACCGAAGAGAGTTACTCCCCTTCCTGTAGCTACAATTTACTTTTGCCAGTGCGCCCGGCGGTATCCCCCTATGCCGCCGCCCCCTCCCTCCTTCTCGCAGAAAGGTCGCATCACAACCATCCCACTAAGATACCGGCAGCACTGGCCTTGATAAAAATATCGACCAGAGGATAGCCATGACCTGATAATGATGGTAATTTTATCCACTTACCCATTCATTCGCCGTCATCGCAAAGAGAGACAACCTACCCATGACTTCATTATTACAGATAGCGCCATGGCTTCTGACCCTTGGCCTCATGGCCATAGTGCTCATGCTGGTCATAAAAAAACAATTTGCCCTTAAACAAA
>JBFFIS010000036.1:0-12502 GCA_041556375.1 Desulfurivibrionaceae bacterium
CACTCGACGATAAGACCATTCTCTCGCCTCACCTCTTCCCTCCAGCCAAGCCCGGTCATCGATCCCACTTCCTCTTCTCTCTGTGAAGGCAAAAGCCTTCATCCCCTCTTTTTTTGCCACCGCCAAGATCTTAATCATTTTTTAAATCACTTGTAACTCTCCCCTCATATAGCCAGAATAGTTTGGTGGCAATTAAGTAAAGGATGCCGTTACGGCATATACATTTAAAACCGTTGGAGAACGGAGAAAAGGAGTTATTCAGATGAGAAAAGTGATCTCTTCAGCAGCTATCATCACCGGTGTTTTAATGGCCTCTCAGGTCCAGGCAGCCTCTCAGGACATCGAGGCAAGGCTTGAGGCCCTCGAGCAAAAACTTGAAGGCACCAGTGGCGGCAACTTCATCAAAGCCGGCAAGGACAAAATTGATGTCAAGCTCTATGGCCAGGTAAATAAGGCGGTTATGTTGGCCGATGACGGCGAGAATGATGATGTCCTCTTTGTTGACAACGATGCCTCTTCCACCCGGATCGGCATTAAGGCCAAGAGCAAGAGCATGGGCAACCTCTCTGCCGGCGCCCAGTTTGAAGCCGAGTTCCAGGGCAACGATTCCAACAAGGTGTCCATGGCCTCCACCACCTACAGCGCCGACTTTTCCAAGCGCCAGATGAAGGTCTGGTTCAAGCATAAGAAGGCTGGCAAGCTCACCATCGGTCACGGTTCCACCGCCACTGACGGTATTACCGAGAAGGACCTGTCTGGCACCACCTTGGCTGGTTATTCCCATATCAAAATCAACGGCGCTGGTTTCAAGTTTTGGGACGAGACCAAGACCGCTGGCGATCCCGGCTCCTATTCCGGTACCGATGTCGGCGATGTCTTCGACCATCTCGACGGCAGCCGTAAGGGCATGGTGCGTTACGACAGCCCTGAGCTGGCGGGATTCACCCTCTCAGCCTCGGGAGCTGAAGAAAACTACAGCGACATTGCCGTTACCTATCACAAGAAGCTTGACCCCATCGAAATTAAAGCAGGTCTCGGCTACGCCTATGAAGGTGAGGGTGAAGATCCCCGCAACAGGATGAGCGGCTCAGCCTCTGTACTCTTCAACTTCGGTCTCAACCTTACCGTGGCCTCCGGTTCTGCCGAGTTTGAAGATCCTACCCCCACCACCGATCGTGATGACGCCTCTTTCAGCTACTTCAAGGTTGGTTATAAGTTCAAGGCCTTTGAGATGGGCAGCACTGCTGTCTCTTTCGATTACGGCATGTTCGACGATTTCGATGCCGAGGGTGACGAAGGTACCGTCTACGGCCTGCAGATTGTTCAGAAGGTTAAAGACCTCAACTCTGAATTTTACCTGGGCTTTCGCAACTTTGAGCTTGACCGCGACAGCACCACCTCCCCCAATGTTGATCTGGAAGATATCCAGACCACCATGGCCGGAGTGCGCTTCAAGTTCTAATTTTTTTCTTGCAGTTCTCTCTCCTGCCGGAGTCCCCTAACTCCGGCTTTAAGGCGGCATGGATAGTCCATGCCGCCTTTTTTTTATTGCTCTATAGTGGAACCAATATCAAAAACCTGATGACAGGCCGGGCAGATAAAGAGCCATTTGATCACGCCCTTATCCCTCTTGAACATGGAGTGAAAGCCATCCTCATAGCCGCATGCCGGGCAAACCTTAAACTCGTCCGTCATCGTCACCGTGGTAATCGTGTAGTCCATAGCGGTTTCTCCTGTAAGCGCTAAACTTCCATCGAGCTCAGCCTCTTCATGCTGCAAAAAAATTTAGACACCTGCTCTCTCCACAGTTTGTCTCCCATAGCCTTCATCTTAGGAACAAGAAGAAAACGCCGTCAACAACTGTCGTCACCACCTTGACTTTGGCGGCCAAGAAACTAATCCTAGAATTGACAGATAGAGTTCGATAGTGAAGGATAAAAAGAAAAAGAGTCTACCCCCTCCCTGCACGACAGAGTCAGTACATCCTATGCAATAACACCTCAACCACCATGCCAGAAAAAAAGATCCTCACGAATTTAAGGCAATCCGTCCTTGACCTGACCGGGCACACAGACAGGGCCGGCGAATTATACAAGAGTCTCTTTGAAAAGAGCCACGCCATCATGCTCATCATCCATCCGGATAGCGGCCGTATCATTGATGCCAATATCGCCGCCTGCTCCTTTTACCACTACTCCAGGGACGAACTCACAGCTAAAAATATCATGGATATCAACATGTTAACCCCCAAAGAGGTCAAGGCTGAGATGGCGAAGGCCGAGGCTGAAGAAAATAACTATTTCACCTTCCGCCACAGGCTGGCCACCGGTGAAATACGGGATGTCGAGGTCTACAGCAGCCCCATCAAATTAGGCGACCAGAAAGTCCTTTACTCGATTATCCATGACATCACACAGCGCAAAAAAAATGAGCAGGAGCGCGAAGACCTTATCAGGCAACGAGAACAGGCTTTAGAAAAAATCAAGGTTCTCCAGGGTATTCTACCCCTCTGCTCCTTTTGTAAAAAAATACGTGACAGCCAGGGCCACTGGGAGCAGGTGGATGCTTACATCCATCACCACTCTGAGGCGGATGTCTCCCACACCGTCTGCCCCCAGTGCATGAAGAGACATTACCCGGAGTATGACCCGGACCGGAACAAATGACCCGGCACCCCCTTTTCCCTTATACCCCTGATCCTTTCAGCCCATGTTTCAAGCATCATGAGCAGGGGAAGTTGGAGGTTGGACCATGATAGAGTTGCACGAGGATACGAGGTCTTCTGTGCCGTCTCCAGAGCCGGCCCAGAACCTCTGGCATAAAATCTGTGCGAAAAAACTTTCAGCCCCAAAAGGAGAACGTCATGAAAAAAACCGTCCTGAGCCTTATTGTTGCCCTTGCTGCACTGTTAATCCTGCCCCTCTCCGCCGCCGCCCACTGTGAAATTCCCTGTGGGATATATGACGATGAGATGCGGATAGAACTCATTTTTGAGCACATCACAACCATTGAAAAATCAATGCAGCAAATCATGGCCCTTGAGAAAAATAACCACCATAGTAACCAGCTTGTACGGTGGGTGACAAATAAGGAGCACCATGCCGACAAACTCCAGGAAATCGTCAGTCAATATTTCCTGACCCAAAGAATTAAACCGTCAGCGAACCAGTACAGCGACAAACTTGCCCTGCTCCACCAGATGCTGATTTCTGCCATGAAGTGCAAACAGACCACCGACCTGGACCAGGTGAAGAAGCTTAGCGAGCTGACAACAAAGTTCAAGGCTCTTTACCTTGGCGGCAAATAAAATCTGCCACCAGTACCTTGCAGCCTGTACCATGAATACGGCTTCGCCAACACCAAGTCCGCGCCAAGAAGAACGATCTTTTGCCGTGGGCTTGGTATCTGGCAGCATCAACTCAATTTCTCGGCAAGAGATTGCTTGCCGGACAGTGCCGAGTTAGCGGCAAAAGATGGGTGCCCCACCCAAATAACAACAGGAGTTTTCAGAGACCAATGTCCCTCTTGTCGGCGAGCATCCTCCTTTTTCTGGTCATGGACCCCTTTGGCAATGCCCCGGTGTTTTTGGTGCTGCTCAACAGGGTGTCGCCCGCCAATCGGCAAAAGGTTATTATTCGGGAGCTCCTTATTGCCCTGGCCGTACTCGTCTTTTTTCTTCTTACCGGCCCCCTCTTCCTCCATGCTCTCCATATTTCCGAGCCGTCATTACGGATTGCCGGCGGTATTATTCTCTTTCTCATTGCCCTCGGCATGGTCTTCGGCAATGGTCCCCTTTTTCCGACCGAGTCAGCTGAGGAAGAACCCTTTATCGTGCCTATGGCAATCCCCCTGCTGGCTGGACCTTCAGCCATAGCCATGGTCATGCTCCTTACCGGCCAGGAACCAGGGCGCTGGCCGGAATGGCTGGCATCAATACTCTTGGCATGGGGGGCAACAAGCATTATTCTCCTGCTCTCGGCCCGTCTCGACCAATTCATCGGCCCCAAAGGCATGAAAGCCCTCCAGCAACTCATGGGCCTTATTCTGACCGCCCTGGCCGTTGAGATGTTCATGCAGGGCCTTCTCAGCGCTCTTAACCATGTTTAAAACCCGCAACAACAGAGAAAGTTAATGGCAACAGGCCTTTTTGTGCACTCCATCAGCCAAATGAAGATCCAGGCCGACAACACCGGCCTGATCGTTTTAGGTAATCAAGGCGCTGATCTCGACTCTATTGCCTCGTCTCTCGTTCTGGCCTGGCACCTGGCTGACCGTCAACCTGAAAAAGCGCCGATAGCCCTTATTGCTATGCCCCGCCGCGACTTGAGGCTGCGGCCGGAAGTGGCCTTTATCTTTGACCGAGCCGGCATCGAGCCAAAAGACCTTGTCTTTAGCGATGATGTCGATCTTGGTGAGCTGCTGGCTCGTGGCGCCGAACTTGTCCTCGTCGACCATAATACTATCGACCCTGTCCTGGCCGCGGCAAACCAGCGGGTGACGGCCATCATCGATCATCATCATGATGAGGGCAGGTTCCCAGAGGCCGAGCCGCGGCTCATTGCCGAGGTGGGATCCACCGCCACCCTGATTGCCGAGATTATTCTGGCAGAAAAAGTGGACATAGATACCAGTGCGGCCCTACTCCTGCTAGGGGCCATCCTCATGGACACCGTTAATCTGAGCAACAAGGCCGGTCGCAGCACCTCTCGTGATCGGGAGATGATCGACAGGCTGCTGCTGGTTACCGGTGTCGACAGGCAGACTTTTTTTGCCGAGCTCCAGCAGTCTCAGTATGATCTTGGCGGGCTCAGCAGTGCGGAACTTCTAAAGAGGGACTTCAAGAGGTGGACCAGCCCAGAGGGGAGTTATGGAATGAGTACGGTTCTTGTCTCCCTTCAAGACTGGCAGGAACGTGACCCTCAACTTTGTTTAACAATAGCCAGCTTTGCCTGCCAGAAAAACGTGGCCATTCTCATAGTGATGCTGGTCAGTCAGGTGGAAGATTTCAGGCGGGAGCTTATTGTCTATTGCCGCAACAGGGAAGTGTATGCGGCCTTGGAGAGCTATCTAAGCGCTCAGGGCTTAGACCTCTCTGCTGTGCAGGATGCGGAGTCAGTACCAGGAAGAGCTGGTCTTATAGGGATGTACAGGCAGGGTAATGTAGCGATGTCCCGCAAGAAATTGCAACCCCTTGTCCAAGCCTTTTTCTCTGGTCATGTCGAGATTTAGACAACAAAGAAAACTACATCCCTGGCCAGACACGTTTTCAATCATCATCGATGACCACAGCCTTCCCCCCACCTTTTCTTAAACCTTTCCCTTTGCCGCCAAAATTTCATACTCTTCAGGGTAATGCTTTTTTAGACAAATCGGGCAGATCGTATGACTGAAATCCACACCTGAATGTTTATGGATATAGGACTCTATCTTTTCGTAATAGCCCTCATCGTTGCGGACATTTTTACAGATTGAGCAGATGGGTAAAATGCCCTGCAGGGTCTTGATTTCGGCCAAAGCCTTTTCCAATTTTTCAATTAAGGCATTTTGAATCAGCTCTTCTTTTTTGCGGTCAGAGATATCCGTGGCGATCTCAAGCCTGACAACGCGCCCATCCGCCCATACTATGGCCCGGTCAATGATATGGGTCCATTTCCCCGTTACCGTGTTCTGGAACTCCCAGGTGTAGACATCACCCGGGTTGCCATCGTCATTGAGCAGGTACTTGTTGGGGCAGAAAGGGCACGGTCCTTCCTGGCCCTTCTGGAGGCTCTGCCAACATATTTTGCCGACTACGTCGCCAAATAGCCTCTTGCCATACTCATTGATAAACAAGACCTCATAGGTGTCCATGTCGGCCACATAGACAACGGCATTGAGGCTGTCCATCAGCAGACGGAAGCGGGCCTCATTCTCGCGCAGAGCCCTCTGATTTATTGCCAGGGTCTCGGCCATATCATGAAAGGCCGTGGTCAGCAGCCCAAATTCGGCGGACTGTTGTGAAAATTCGCTGCGCGCTTCAAGGCCACCCTGGGCGAATTTTCTGGTCAACCCCACCAAGTCATGAATGGGGGAAAGTAAAGTCTTTTGGCCAATCAGCCAGGCAAGGCAAAGGGCCAGTGCCGTGGCCAGGAGCATAAGCAGCATATTTCTGACCAGAGCTGCGTTGGCCGGCGCCAAAATATAGTCTTCCGGCATACCGGCCCAGACGTATAAATAAGGACTCTCTTCCGCGGCCAGCCTCACTTGTTCAAAGGCGAATATCCGCCGCCGGCCATCTGAACCTTTACCAATGAAAAGACCTGGTTCCTTGGCATTACAGGCCATCTGCCAGCTTTGGGCCTTTATGGGTTTACCGACGGGGTTGGTGCTTGCTTGGGAAGGGTAGTAAAAGAGCCGGATGCCCTGGTGGTCGGTTATGGCCACAAAAGATTTTTCAGGCAGACTCTTAAGGTTATGAAAACGGGAAAAAGTGGTGAGGGTGATGGACATGGCCAAAACCCCTTTGACATTGCCATCTTTGTCCACCACAGGATAGGCAAAGGCAAATAATGGCTCGGCGACCTCCCCCCTGGAAACAATATACTCCCCGGCAGCAAAAACTTTTCTTTCCAGGGCTTGGCGAACATGTTTACGATCGGCCAGGTTGTTGCGGGGGAAGGTCCTACCTGCAGCTACAACCTCGCCGTCAAGATCGACTAACAGGATATTGTTATAGTTTGGATTTTGGCTTATCACCGCCTGCAAAATTTCAGTACTGCCCTGGAGATCCAGGGCCTGAATTGCCGGCAACAGGGTGAGGGTGGAGAGAATTTGCCGAGTAGCGCCGGCAATCTCTTTCTGGGCCTGGGCCATGGTCTTGGTCAGCAGCAAGACATCCTGTTTGGCACTGTCAATGGAATGCCGGCGCTGTTCAATACCGGAATAGAGGAGAATGACCAGGGCAGGCAACACCGCCAACAGTATCAACAGAGCCAGTTTCTTGCTTATCGAACCCATGTGTAACAATTTCACATTGAAGCCTCTGTGTTATTTTTTCAAACATAGCTGAGCCCGTTGTCATAAGCGCCTCAGCCTTCATGGGCTGCCTCCTCCCCTTCATCCTTAAGCAACATCTCAAAGCTGTCCCCTTCAATGGTCTCTTTTTCCAGGAGCTCATCAGCGACCTTGTGAAGCAAGGGCAGATGTTCAGAAAGTGTCTGGCGAACACCCTCCATGCGCTGGTCAATCATTTCACGAACCTCTTCGTCAATCTGGCGGGCAGTCTGCTCGGAAAACTCCCGCTGATTGAATAAACCCTGTTGGAGATGCTGGCTGGCCGGGGTCAGGTAGGTCACCCTGCCCAGCTTCTCACTCATGCCGTACATGGCCACCATGCTGCGGGCGATATCCGTGGCCTTCTGCAGATCGTTCTGGGCACCGGTGGTAATGTCGCCGAAGATGATTTCTTCGGCTGCCCGGCCACCGAGCAAAACATCAATTTTTTCCAGCAACTCGGTCTTGGACATCAGGAAGCGATCCTCAGTAGGCATCTGCATAGTATAACCCAGAGCACCGATGCCATGGGGGACGATGGTAATCTTGTGGACCTTTTCAGCCGTGTCCCGAAAGGCGGCAACCATGGCATGACCAGTCTCATGAAAGGCAACTGTCCTTTTCTCCTTTTCATTAAGCACCCTGTTCTTCTTTTCAAGACCGGCGACAATGCGGTCAATAGCCGCCTCAAAGTCAGCCGTCTCGACCTTGTCCTTATTGCGGCGCACGGCAAGTAAAGTCGCTTCATTGACCAGATTGGCCAGGTCGGCACCGGTAAAGCCGGGAGTACGCCGGGCAATCACGGCCAAGTCAACTTCAGGTGCCAAGGCTACACCCTTGCTGTGCACGGCGAGGATGGCCTCCCGCTCCTTCAAATCAGGACGATCCACCAGAATCTGGCGGTCAAAACGACCGGCCCGCAACAGAGCAGGATCAAGGATCTCGGGCCGGTTGGTAGCAGCCAAAATCACCACCCCCTTGTTGGGCTCGAAGCCGTCCATCTCAACTAGGAGCTGATTCAAGGTCTGCTCGCGCTCCTCGTGGCCGCCCAGCATACCGGCACCCCGGGCCTTACCCAGGGCATCAAGCTCGTCGATAAAGACAATACAGGGGGCCATGGCCGAGGCCTGCTCAAAGAGGTCCCGAACCCGGGCCGCCCCCAGGCCGACAAACATTTCAATAAAGTCAGAGCCGGAAATTGAGAAGAAGGGCACTTCGGCCTCGCCAGCCACGGCTTTGGCCATCAGGGTCTTGCCGGTACCAGGGGGGCCGACCAGCAAAATACCCTTGGGAATCTTCGCACCCAGACGGGTAAATTTCTCCGGGGTTTTTAAAAATTCGATGACCTCTTCCAGCTCCTGCTTGGCCTCTTCCTGACCGGCCACGGATTTAAAATCGACGCCGAGATCGGTCTGACCGATGACCTTGGCCTTGTGCTTGCCCAGGGTCATCATACTACCGGCACCGGACTGCTGACCAAGTCGACGCAGAGCAAAGAGCCAGATGCCCACAAAAATGACAGCCGGCAGTATCCAGGACAGCACAGTTTTCAGGAAGGTATGCTCATGGGCGGCAATAATATCGACATTATGCTTCTCAAGATATTCAACAAGCTTGGGGTCATCAACCCGAGGGGTGACATAGACCGCCTCTGGGAACATGGGTTCTTTCTGGTCCAGTTGTTTCTTTTCAAAACCCTTAAGTTGGGTGGCGGAGATCACCACCGAATTAATTTTCTGATCAGCAACATGATGTTTGAACTGGGTGTAGGAGACATTAAAGACCCGAGGGGTCAGCCAGTTCTGAAGGAGGAGGAAGACGGCCACAGCCACCAGCAGATAGGTCAGGGAAAAGGAGTATTTCTTGTCGAGAGTACTGGCCATTTTATCACTTCAAACCATGCTGGTTTGCCATAAAATTCCAGGAAAAGACACGAGCGATCTGCAGCATGAGATGGCTAGAAACAATCCTGCCAGAAGACGCGCCTGCAAGCCGTTCAGCGACGGGTAACATTTACAAAATAGATACTAGTATCGTATACACTCCTCTGCCGTGATTCAAACAAATTCTCTTGGTGCCAAGATTAACCAGTGTCAATGAATCGCCTTCTAAATTCTCAGCCCCGACCTTTATGATTTTTTAGGGAGTAATGAGGTCAAAAAAAGAGTGCCCTCTCTTTGCTGCAAAGAGAGGGCACACAATAGACAACCTGTCGTCAAGAAGAAGATTGATCCGGCCGTAAATCACTATTCTTCAGGAGAAATGGAAAGAGCGCTTTCTTTGTACCATCCTCATGTCGCGGCCAGGGCGCGCATTTGGGTAAAAGCAGGAGTCCCGGCAGGGCTATGGCTGTGCAGAAGAGAAAGAACCAGAACCAACCAAGGTTGCTGGCAATAAAGCCGCTGGATGACGCCAGGACGACGCGAGGAATCCCCATAATACTTGAAAGCAGGGCATATTGACTGGCAGTGAATTGTTTATTGGTAAGTTTGGCCATGTAGGCGACAAAGGCAGCGGTGCCCATACCGGCACTACAGTTTTCAACAGCCACCACCAAGGCCAGCCAACTAAGCTGGGCCCCTTTGAGGGCCAGCACGGCAAAACCGGTGGTGGATATCATCTGCAGGAAGCCAAAAATCCACAAGCCGCGCCTGATCCCGATACGCATGATCAAGACACCACCCAGGCCTGCCCCGGCAATGGTACCCCAAAAACCAAAGAGTTTGACAATGGTAGCAATCTCACTCTTGCTGAAGCCCAATTCCAGATAAAAAGGCATGGTCATGGCCAGGGCCAGGGTGTCACCTAATTTGTAAAAAAGTATAAAAAGCAGGATCCAAACAACCTCTGGCCGTTGGCATAAATCAGTAAAGGGGGCGATGATTGCCCCCTGCCGGCCTTGACTGACGGGCCGAATCACCTCTGGTTCAGGAATGGAGAGAGTCAGAAACAGGCCGGGAAGCAAACAGCAGGCCAGGCAGAAAAAGGTGATCTGCCAGGAAAAAAAATCGGCCATAAAGAGCCCCCCTGAGCCGGTAATCAGCATACCCAGTCGATAGCCGTAGACATAGTAGGATGAACCGAGGCCAAGCTCGTGATCCAGGAGATCCTCACGGCGAAAGGCGTCAATAAGGATATCCTGGCTGGCGCTGAAAAAGGCAATAACCGTGGCCACAACGACAAGAAGCAGCAGCCCCCCAGGCTCGTTGCCCGGCCTGCTCAAACCCAGGACACTTATGGCGAGAATGAGGCCGACCTGGACCACCAGCAGCCAGCCGCGACGGCGGCCAAGAAAGGGCAGGCTGACAGAATCAAAGAGGGGGGCCCAGACAAACTTCAGTGAATAGGGGAGCCCAACCAGAACCAGAAGACCAATCTTCTCCACGGCTATTCCAGCCTCGCTCACCCAGGCCTGCAACAGCGTAATGGTGACCATCAGAGGCAGACCGGAGAGAATACCCATGAAAAATGACCGGCAAAGTGCTTTGCTGAAAAACTGAGGGGATATCATAAAGTTAGGCTGATCCTGATCACGAGAAGCATACTCCTTCCCTTTGTTTAGCCGAGGTAGGTGGTAAAGAGATAATCATGAAATAGTTACTCTACAGGTAAGATGTTTAGACAATTCATATTGTGCCGCCGAAGTGAAAATGCTATATTTTCGTCACTTTACATAGAGAGGAGCTACAATGAAGGCGCAGTCTCTAAACGCTTTTAAGCAAAAATTTAGTTATGCCGGCCACATTTTATCAGGCCCCTATAGCTCGTTATTAAAAAAACAGCTGGCCAAGGCCATGGTTCATCTTGATGCCCTGGAACAGTTTGGCTCTCCTGTAATTCCTTATATAGCGGCCTGGAGACCAGATGACAATTATATCTGGTACGAGTATTGCGGCAAGCGCTTTCATGATCTGCTAGGCCAAAGCACGGCGGAACTGGCCACGACCTTTCGCGATCAGATTATCAGCCGTCATCTCTACCGATACCAAGGCAATCCCCGCAGCATTATCAAGATCAGTCGAAATAAGGAGCAGCTTAATCGCATGCGACCTCGCCTGCGGCGCATGGCTACTCATGGTGGTGGCGCTGAGGCCGTCTACAAGGTTGTGGTGGATGGCAGCTCCCTCTGGTTGAAGGATTTGGCCAAGGTTGAGGTCTTTGCCGAGGACAATATCGTCCTCTCCTGGGGATCCCTCATTGATGTCAGCAGCGAAATGCGCCTGGAGGAGGCCCTGGAGGAGACCAAGCACGAACTCAACACCCACAAACAACACCTTGAGTTACTGGTGGACAAGAGAACACAGGAGTTACACAAGAGCCAACTAGAGGTGGTGTCCCGCCTTACCCAGGCCCTTTCATTCCGCCATGACGGCACAGGTCTGCATGGCAAACGGCTGAGGGCGTATAGCTCTATCATTAGCTCTGCCCTGGGGCTTAACAAGAGGTTACAGTGGTTGTTGAGTCAAGCCGTACCCATGCATGATGTCGGCAAGGTGGGCATTTCCGATGCCATTCTTCTCAAGAAGGGGCCGCTGTCCACTGCTGAATTCGATATTATCAAGACCCATTGCCAGTTGGGCGCCGATCTCCTCCAGGGCGGGGATTCTCAGTTAATGCAGGTGGCCCAGGTTATTGCCTTGACCCATCATGAACGATGGGACGGCTCAGGCTACCCAAACGGCCTGGAAAAACAACAGATTCCTCTGGCTGGTCGCATAACCGCCCTCTGTGATGTCTTTGACGCCCTAACCTCTCCACGTAGCTACAAATCAATCTGGAGCTTTGAAAAAGCTGTCGACGAAATTGACAGTATGCGTAATATCCATTTTGACCCACAGCTTGTCGATCTTTTCATGAACAACCTTCCCAAAATGCGCCGGGTTGTCGCTCTTAATAATGCCGCGGTCGCAAGTGCCGAATAACTAATGCTGTACCTGGGTTGGCCTGGCATTGCGGTTACGATGATCCTGATGTAACCATATATTTGCCGCTTTCCTCTTTAATTGTTCAATGACTTGGCCCGCCCCCCTTCTTAAAGACACTCCTGACACAACAATAAAGCTGTGCCGATTTTATACGCAGAGGTCAAAATAGTAGTGGAAACATAACGGCGAGAAGACTCGCAGATAATCCCCTGATTCCCACCTGCCGGGTAATCACTGGGAAGCATCCTGGAAAGGAGTGGGCACCCCAAACAAAAAACGGCGGCAAGGCCAAAATCCCCTTACCACCGTTTCCCACCTACCAAGACACAAACTTGGCAGGGATGCTAAAGCTGATCACAATCAGCAAAAACTGTATTATTTACTGGGTCACCACACCGGCCGACCAGGACCCCGTCTATCATCCCTGTCCTTTTTCCGTTTACCACCTCTGTCATCGTCATCGTCCTCGTCGTCATCATCACGATAGCCCTGGCGTCTTTCCCGGGTATCCTGGCGCCGCTCCTCTCGCCCCTGACGATACTCCC
>JBFFIS010000037.1:0-12186 GCA_041556375.1 Desulfurivibrionaceae bacterium
AGCAGATCCTGCCCTCCCTGGCCACCCTGAGGGAACTGCGCCCTCTCTGGTCGGACAGCAAGGCCAGAAAACAGCTTGAGGAGCTCGTGACCCTCAGCACCCAGCTTAGGGACAGCGAGGCCAGAATCGAGGCCATGGCTGCCGAGGCTGACCTGGCCAATCTGCCGGCGCATAAACTTCACGCCGAGCAAGCACGGCCTCTGGCCGAGGAAATTACCGCCCTTATCGCCGGACTCATCAGCTTTGAGGGCCGCCTTGAGGCCACGCCCCTGCGCAAACAACTGGTGGATCTCATGGCCAGGCTCCAAAATGCGGCCGCCCTCAGTGCCGCGGCCGTGGAATCCTTTCTGCACAGCCCTGAACAGCAATTCCACCACCAATTTACCAGCACCTGGCGCCTTCAGGAAGAGCTGTGCCGGCAACTCTTGGGCCACGGCCCGCAGCTCACCCCTGAACAGCGCCAGAATCTCAAGCAGCTCCAGCTCCGAAGCCAGCAACTCCATGGCCTCTATCAGCAAATTTTTTCTCTGCGCCAGGGAGAGAAGTGGAACAGGGCCCTGTATCTCCTGCAGACCGAGGCCGCGCCCCAGTCACAGGCACTTATCGCCAAACTGCACAGCCTGATCGCTGCCCAGAAAAAACAGCTTGCCCGTGACACCCGGGAGGCCAAGGCCAAAACGCGCAGGCTGGCCACCACCGAATACAGCCTGCTGGGCGGCGGCCTCCTCGTTTGCCTTCTTCTGGCCATTGGCTTCACCAGAATGATCATGGGTCCCATGCGCGCTCTTTTCGGCGGCCTCAAGACTTTTTCCAGCCAGGAGCTGGCAGAGACCGGCCACCGCATGGGGCGCCTTGTTATTGACATCTCCCGCCACACCAGTGAGATCAGAGACAAAAGCTCTGCCCTGGCCGCCGCCGCCGCTGACCAGGCAGGGGGCCTGGCCCCCATCACCGCAACCCTGAAACATCTCACCACGGTCACCGCCGCCACTAGCGATAAGGCTACCAAGGCCAACACCATGGCAACCCAGGCCAGCGAGGCCACCCAAAACGGCACTGCTGCCATGGAGCGGATGAACGAGGCCATCAAGGACATTAAGGCGTCCACCGACGAAACGGCCACCATTCTCGGCACCATTGACCAAATCGCCTTTCAGACCAACCTGCTGGCCCTCAATGCCGCCGTGGAGGCGGCCCGGGCCGGTGAGGCCGGTGCCGGTTTTGCCGTGGTGGCCGACGAGGTCCGCAACCTGGCCATGCGCTCAGCCGAGGCAGCCAGACAGGTAAACAGGCTCATTGACGATTCACAAAAACACGCCGCCAGCGGTGTAGCGGTCTCCGGTGAGGTTTCAAGCATACTTACTGATATTGCTCAGGATATTGAGCAGGTGGCGATCTTAAACAAAGAGATGGCAGTGTCCTCTGAAGACCAATTTCAGGGGATCGATACGATTAACAGCGGCCTCAGCCACCTTGATCAGGTGATCAAAAATACAGCCCACCATGCCGCCCAGCTTTCCGGCCGCGCCGCTACCATTGACAGCAGGGTGGGCAGGCTGGCCGAAATCACCGGCCCCGGCCAGCCCTCCACGGCACCGCGCCTTCAAGAGAAGAAACAGCCCCTGCTGCCAAGCAAGCTCGCCCCGGCCACCCCGGTAAAAAGGACGAGGCCCGCCGCGCCGCCAGCAAGAAGACAACTGCGGCCGCCCAAAGCCATGATGGCCAAACCACACGCAGCGCCACCTCAGGCTGACCCTGCCGTGGTTGCCGAAGATGGCGAGGCCTTCATCCCCTGGTCCGAGGCGCTGTCAGTCAAGGTGGTGGCCATTGACCAACAGCATCTGGCCCTAGTCAACATGGTCAATGAACTTCACCAGGCCATAAAAGCCAAGAAGGGTCACGAGGCCGTGACAAAGGTGGTGGCCAGCCTGGTGCGCTACACCATTTTCCACTTCCACACCGAAGAAAAAATGCTGGCCGACATTGACTATCCCTACCTTGGCGAACACCAAAAGAGGCATAAAAAGCTGCTGGCCCACGTCACCAAAATCCGGCAGCGCGTTGAAAGGCAGGAGGCAGGGGTGGAGAATGAACTTCTCACCTTTTTGAAGAAGTGGCTGACCTCCCACATCATGAAGGTCGACAACCATTACAGCTCATACTTCCACCAAAAGGGTATCCGCTAGGGTCGCTTACCGGGCCACTGTCAGCAGGGAGTTGATAGAACCCTGATACTCCACCGGCACAATCCCTCTACGCCTGAGCTCCCGCGCCGGTCGGCTGCAGATACCGGTGGAGACGACAAGATCACAGTCTTGGATAATATCGGCTATCCAATTAAACATCTCCCGGTCAAATCCACCGCTGTCGGCAAAGAGCAACGGTTCGCTCTGGCGCTCGCCCACATAGTGCAAATTTTCTTTGTTTTCATCAAAAATGAGAAAGCGCTGGGCGCGGCCGAAACGGTGGTCAACATTCTTGCGATCATGGGAAACGACAGCTATACGCATAACAACCTCCTTTGTGAGTGGCATGGCTTTTTCCCTCTATCCTTCCAATAAACATGCCACTCGACTGTATAGGTTGCTTTCGTCTTAGAGATCTTGTTTTAGGGCCATTTAAAAACTGCCGCATATCAAGGCAAAGGGTAGATGGTCTACATTTTTGTAGGAAAGCTGACAAAGGCTGGTCAAAATTGTCAGACCAAAGGCTCTCTTCCCCATAGGAGATCTGCCGTCATTTTGATGTTCGGCTGCTGAGATTAACCCCAGCTCGACAAACAATTTCCCCAAGGGGCCAGGACAATGCTAAACTGAGGCAATGGAACATGTCACCCTCGCCTTTGCTATTCTTCTTGCTGCCGGCCTCACCGTCTCCTATCTGGGAAAATACTTTAAGCTGCCCTCTGTTACCGACTATATCCTGGCCGGACTCCTATTAGGGCCCTCTGGTTTTGGTGTTATCTCCGAAGACCTGGTGGGCCAGCGCCTCAGCCATTTTACTGAAATCGCCCTCATGCTCATCGCCTTTGGCGTTGGCGAACATATCGAGTTTAAAGAGGTAAAAAAGGTGGCGCGCTCGGTGGGCTATATTGCCCTGGCCGAAACCTCGGCAACCTTCATTCTGGTGGCCATCGCCTGTTTTCTGGCAACCCTCTATACCCAGGCTGACAACCCCTTTTGGCATTTTCCCCAACTGCTGTCCCTGGCTATCCTGCTGGCTGCCGTGGCCGTTGCCACGGCGCCGGCCAGCACCCTGCATGTGGTGCGTGAACTGGAGGCCCGCGGCCCCCTGACCTCCAGCCTCCTTGCCGTGGTGGCCATCAATAATAGCCTGGCCATCATGGCCTTCGGAGTGGCCATGGCCGCCGCCGGCAACCTGCTGGCAAGCTCAGAAGGCTCCTTTGTTGCCACAATACTGCACAGTGGCCGGGAAATATTCCTGGCCCTGCTCCTCGGCGTCTTCACCGGCCTGGTCATTGATTTCGTCCTCCACAAGCTCAAACAGCGAGGCGAGATGCTGTCCGCCGGCCTGGCCCTTCTCCTGCTCTGCGGCGAGTCAGCTCGTCTTCTCCACCTCTCCCCCCTGTTGGCCGGGATGGCGGCCGGCTGTACCCTGATTAACCGCGATAAACGTGATGTCCGTCTCTTCCGGGCCCTCCATGATTTCGAGCCCCCCATCTACATCCTCTTTTTTTCTCTGGCCGGCTCCCAGCTCCACATCTCCGCCCTGGGCGCCTCCGGCCTCATCGGTCTCTGCTATTTCTTTGTCCGCCTGGCCGGCAAGATCATCGGGGCCCGACTCGGGGCCAAGGCGGCCCACTCACCCATCAAGGTCCAACGCTTTCTGGGCTATGCCCTGGCCCCCCAGGCCGGTGTTGCCATTGGTCTCATCTTTCTCATCTCCGCCACCCCCAGCCTGGCCGAGCTCGCCGCCATCATCACCCCCGTGGTGCTCACCGGCGTCGTACTCTCCGAGCTCTTTGGCCCCCTGCTTGCCCGGTTTGCCCTGGTCAAGGCCGGCGAGGTCGGCAGCAAGGAACTGACCATGAAACCGATGCCCGGCTACGAGGGCCTGTCGGCAAAGGCCTGTGCCGAGAAGCTGCGCTCCACCGCCGGCATCACTATTCTGCCCTGGATATGGAAAAAACTGACCCCGCCGCCGAAAAGAGAAGGGGTGGTGATGTTCGGCGCCGCCCACCATGCCACAGTCACCGGGCTTGCCCGCCTGGCCACCATTTTTGCCCACCATATAGGCGCGGAACCCATGGCGGTAAGGGTCCTCTCCCCGCAAAAAAAGGTGGTGGACGAAGATGCCCTTTTTGCCAAGGAGGAGGAGGAGGTTCGTTCCATGGGCTACCCCCTGCAGAAAAAAATTGTCCGCGGTGATGATGTTGCCCAGGCCCTGTCCCTCGCCGTTGTCCACAACCCGACCAAGGGCTTAATCATCGGCTATCCTATTGAGGGCACCATACAAGGCTTCCAGAAGGTGGTGGAGCGGGTGGCGGAGATAGCCGTGTGCCCGGTTATTGTCGTTCGCTTTTTCGGGGTCTTGCACACGGAGAAGATACTGGTGCCCCTGGTTTCTCTGGACCAGCTCGACGAGGTAAGCTCGGTGGTCAAGGCCCTTTCCAAGGTGGGCGAGCACTCCATCACCCTGCTCCACCTTCTGCCCTATGATCAACCGATCCGGGATGTCGAGCAGAAGGAAAAGGAGCTGGAGGCCTGGCTCACCCTGCACCAGATCAAGACCCACCACGGTTTCAAGTGCAAGGTAATCAACTCGGAATCGCGCCTGGAAACAATCCACAAGGAGGCCGAGTCCCACGATCTTGTGGTCATGGGTGCTCCCCGTCGCAGTAAGTTTCAACAGATGATCTTCGGCTCGCTGGCCGATGCCGTCTGCCAGAACTGTCAGAAACCCATGCTCATTGTCCATATCCCCCCCACCGATTAATGAACCGCTGCAGCTATCCCCATAGCCGGCTGGGGATAATTGAGATTACCCCCCTGTAATCCGGTGCCGAGGTCCTTGCTGCACTCCTTTTCCCCGGATCGGCAAAATACCATTGACAAGCCCTTCTCTATCTCTGAAAATAACACTACTTCCTTCACCTTTTCCCGGGGGTTTACCATTTTAGTTCTAGGCGTTGGCGATCTAGGGGCCTCAAAAAATCCACCAGAGCTTATTAAAACCTATGCGCTCGGGTCCTGTGTCGCCGTTATCCTCATCCATCCCAAGGCTCGGGTTGTCGGCATGGTCCATGTTGCCCTGCCCGAATCCTCCATTAATCCCGCCAAGGCCCAAGATAAACCAGGCTATTTTGCCGACACCGGCATCCCTGCCCTGATCAGGGACATGATGGCCCTGGGCTGTACCGGCGGCCCCAAACAGATGGTTGCCAAAATTACCGGCGGCGCCCAGGTCATGGACCCCAGAAACGTCTTTAACATCGGCAATAGAAATGTCCTGGCTATCAAGAAAATTCTCTGGAAATATGGGGTCAGCCCGCGCTCGGAAGATGTCGGGGGCAAGATCAGCCGGACCGTGACCCTGAGTGCCAAAAATGGCAAAGTCCTGCTTTCCTCGCCGGGCAAAGAGGACTGGAGACTCTAAAGATGGCCGCACCCAAAAACGACATACTGAAGATTGTCGAGGGCCTGAAAATCCTCTCCCCCAGCGCTGCCAGCCTCCTGGAGGTGGCCAGCAGGGAAAAACACGACCTCAAGGATATCGTCAACGTTATCAAGTATGATGCCGCCCTCACCGCCAAAACCCTGCAGCTTGTCAATTCGGCGGCCTTCTCACCACAGAGCAAGATCACCGACCTGGAACGGGCCATTTCCTATGCCGGCGAAAACTCGCTTATCTCGCTGGTCATGACCGAGGCGGCCGACATGATTTACGACTGCGACCTGGCCGGCTACGAGGGCCAGAAGGGTGGCTTGTGGGACCATAATATGCTTACCGCCCTGGCCTCGAAAAGAATCGCCGAGTTAAGCAAGGAGCCCGTCAATCCCAATGTCGCCTTTACCTGCGGCCTCCTCCACGATCTCGGCAAGGCCCTGGTCTCCGACTTTCTCAAAGGCTCGTCGGCCCAGGTTCTCGCCTCTTTGGAGAAGGGGGAGGTGGATGATTACGCCTCGGCTGAAGAAAAACTCCTTGGTATTGACCACACCCAGGCCGGATATGCCCTGGCCTGCCACTGGAATCTGCCGGAGCCTCTGCCCTCGGCTATGCGCTACCACCATGAACCGGCCAAGTCCCCGGAGGAACACCGCTCTCTGGTTTACACCGTCCACCTCGGTGATATGGTGGCCATGATGACCGGCCGCGATACCGGCGCCGATGCCATGCGCTACCAGCTTGACAGCAACTACGCCGACTTTATCAACATCAGCGACAACGACCTGGCTCAAATCATCCTTGAGACCGACAGCGAGTTCAGCAAACTCAAAGAATCCATGAATATTTAGCGTCATGCCTGCACAGATAAAAACCCTCCACAAACGGACAATATGCCAATGCGTATTTTGATTGTTGACGACACCACCACGGCTCGAATATTTGCCAAGAAATGCCTGGCCAATATCGGTTTTCATGATGCCGACTTTGTCCAGGCAGAGCATGGCCTGGACGCCCTGGAAAAAATAAGAGAAAGCCCACCCGACCTCATTCTCACCGACCTGATGATGCCGGAAATGGATGGTGAAACCTTTCTCAAGACCCTGAAGGCCGACCCGGATCTCCAGCACCTGCCTGTACTGGTGGTCTCCAGCGCCGGCAACATTGCCCGTAAGGATGCCCTCTTGGCCATGGGCGCCCTTGATGTCTTGCCCAAACCATTTTCCACCACAGAGATATACGATGTCTTAAAAGACTTTTTAGAAGAGGAGGAGGATGACGATGGCTGGGGAGAATGATCTTTTTTGTATCGAACAGGGCAGACAACGGCCCCAGGAGGAGGCCCTGGCCAAGGTGGTCAGCTCCACCTTTGAAAAAATGGGCTTTATGGAGGCCCGCCTCACCGACGAGGAGCCTGCTGAGGCAGGAAATACCGTCAGCGCTGTGATTGACATTCTCACCCCGATCCAGGCCACCATCTTTTTCTCCGCCCCGAGAAATCTGGGCTGGGCCATTGCCGAAAACCTCTACGGCCTCGAAGATATGAGCCTGGAGGTGGTGGCCGATATGATGAGTGAGCTGCTCAACACCATCAGCGGCAGCCTGCTCAGCGAGCTCATGCCGGAAGAACAATTTAACCTCTCTATTCCCACGTCCTGTGACGAGATACCTTCCGTCCAGGGTAGATCCTACATCTATCATTTCAACATTGACAATAAGGGAATCATCACCATTGTCTTAAATGATAAAAATTCCTAAAACCGTGCCTGTTTCATTCCCGGGCCTGTTTATCCCTATCATTTTAAGCCTTGGTATCCTCATGGGTTCTGTTGTCCACGCCTCCACATCGTCAGACTTTGTCAAACAGCAGCAGGCCGCTGGTAAACAGGCAAACAGTCTTATTCATGAAAAAAGCCCCTACCTCCTCCAGCACGCCTTTAACCCGGTGCACTGGCTGCCCTGGGGCCCGGAGGCCTTCAACCGAGCCGAACGGGAAGACAAGCCTATTTTCCTGTCCATCGGTTATTCCACCTGTCACTGGTGCCATGTCATGGCCCACGAGTCCTTTGAAAATGAGGTAGTGGCCGCCTTTTTAAACGAGCATTTCATCGCCATCAAGGTGGACCGGGAAGAACGCCCGGATATTGACCAAATCTACATGGCCGCCACCCAGGCCATCACCGGCAGCGGCGGTTGGCCCATGTCCGTTTTTCTTCTCCCGGATCGGCGCCCCTTTTATGCCGGCACCTACTTCCCGCCCGAGTCGGGCTATGGCAGGCCCGGCTTTCTCGACCTGCTCAAGCAGCTCAATGTCCTCTGGCAGGAGGAGCGTACCAAGATCACCGACAACGCCGAGGTAGTCACCGCCCGACTGCACGACATGACCGCGGCCAGCGACAGCCAAAAACCTTTGAGCGCCGACCTCCTGCATCTCTGCTTCCAGCAGGCCAGCCAAAGCTTTGACAGCGAGTTTGGCGGTTTTGGCCCGGCGCCGAAATTTCCACGCCCAGCCATGTACGATCTGCTGCTACGCTACGACGCCTGGAAAAAAAATGACCAGGCCCGGGACATGGTGCTCTTCAGCCTAAAAAAAATGGCCCAGGGCGGCATGTACGACCAGCTGGGCGGCGGCTTCCACCGCTACAGCGTCGATGGCCAGTGGCGGGTACCCCATTTCGAAAAAATGCTCTATGACCAGGGCCAGCTCGCCAGCCTCTATTTTGACGCCTTTCAGGTCAGCAAGGCCCCTTTTTATCGTAATATCGGCAGGGAAATACTCGACTACGTCCTCCGCGACATGACCGATGACCAGGGCGGTTTTTACTCGGCCGAAGATGCTGACAGCGTTGATGCCCATGATAGCAGCCGGCATGGCGAGGGCCTGTTTTATCTTTGGGAACAGTCTGAAATTATTGACATACTGGGCAAAGAAAACGCTGAAATCTTCAACTTTTTTTACGGTGTTGAGCCCCAGGGCAATGCCCTGGCCGATCCCATGAATGAGTTTAGGGGCAAAAACATCCTCTACGCCAAAAACAGCCCGGCAGCCACGGCCAGCACGTTCGGCAAGAGCGAAGAGGAAATCCTCACCATCGTCGCCACAGGGATGACAAGCCTTTTTGCCAGCCGCCAGAAAAGACCGCGGCCCCACCTTGATGATAAGATCATTACCGCCTGGAACGGTCTGATGATCTCGGCCATGGCCAAGGGCTTCAAAGTCACCGGCAACGCCAAGTATCTCCAGGCCGCCCGCGCCTCGGCGACCTTTGTTGAAAAAAATCTTATGAACCCGGAGGACAACAGCCTCTTCCGGCGCTACCGCGATGGCGAGTCCCATTTCCAGGGCCAGCTTGATGATTACGCCTTCTTCGTCCAGGGCCTGATTGATCTCTATGGCGCTGACTTTGACAGCCACTGGCTGCAGCTTGCCGTGACCCTGACCAACCAACAGATAGCCCTGTTTACCGATAGCGACCATGGTGCCTTTTTTGACACCCCAGCCACGGCCGAAAACGTCCTGATCCGGATGCGCAACGATTATGACGGCGCCGAACCGGCCGGCAATTCGATCGCCGCCCTGAACCTGCTGCGCCTCGGCCAGATAACCGACAATAGCAAGTGGCAGCGGCGGGCAGAGGCTCTCCTTGCCTCTTTTGCCGACGACCTGATGAGCCAACCTTACGCACGGCCGGCCATGGCCGCGGCCTATGATTTTTCTCGGCAAAAACCTAGGCAGATCATCATTGCCGGGAAACACGGGGCTCCTGATACCACGGAACTCCTCAATGTTATCAACACCTCCTACCTGCCCACCACCCTGGTGCTCTTAGCCGATAATGGCCCTGGCCAAGAGTTTCTTCAACAACATATGGCCGTTATCGAGTATATGACCACCATCGATGGCAAGGCCACCGCCTATGTCTGTGAGAACTTCACCTGCAAGCAGCCGGTGAACTCAGCCAAAGAGCTTTCTGCTCTGCTTAGGGGATCCCGCCAATAGATCTTCCCTTGCTGGCCATTTTTATTGCTCAGACAACAGCAAGGCCGAACCCATCTAAGCACCCTGTGACGATCGTAGCTCCGGCATCACTGACAAAGGGCGGGAAGGGTAATGTTCTTCATCCCAACCCATGGCAAAATCAGATTTATTTTGTCGTATATGGAGCTATCCCCTGACCTTTAACAGGTGTAATTTGTTTTTCTCAGGTTTTTGAGGTAGGTTGAAAAAAGTAGACACGAAAGTAATGTAACCTATACATATTACTTGAGTCTCAGAATGCACGTGATTCCATATGGTCGCTACACCAAAGAATTTAGTCTAGCTTCCACGCCACACACAACAGGTGTTTATCAGCTTTTCAATTTCCACAAAAGGAGACCGTATGCGTCAACTCATTCTTGTCGGATGTTTTACCATTGCACTCGTCATAGTTGCGGGATTGCAGGAGTCTGGAGCGAAGGAAGCCTATTCCCCCGCCATAGCTGCTGAATTACGAAAATCGGAAACGATTGATGCTGGCCTTAAGCGTTATGACGCCAGTACAAAGTCTTGCCGTAAATTAGGCTTTGACAGTCTGTGGTATGGAAAAGGACGGCGTCTGTTCGATCAAAAATGTAAGGTATGCCACACCCGATCAAATAATGTTGGTGCAACATTTCTCCACACGGAGTCACGCCCCCGCAAAGGCTGGAACCGGGTGTTTAACACACGCTTTCCCAAGTGTGCAAAAAGTGGCGCATGGAAAATCACCGCCGACGAACAACTGCTGATACACGACTATCTTTATCGTTATGCGGCTAACACATACAGCCCCTATGTGGAGAAGTGAGGAAAATAATCCTCTTCCGGTTCGGAAGACAAATTTTCACCATTCTCATATTCAATCAAATCTTAGAGGACGATCGCCACGGGAAATACAAAAGAACAAATATCAAACTACCTGAAGTCACATCACTAGATGCCCTTGGCCACGGTGAACCCAGATGGCAATCCCAATTATTAAAATCCCGCCCATCAAGTGACTATCATTGATAGTGTCTTTAATAATGATATTTTTCGTTCCAGATCAGATAAGCGCAGACTTCGAGGCATGCGAAAAAAATCTCATTGTATACGGTTCAAACACCGGCAGTACCGAAAAGGTCGATGTTGAAATCGAAAGGGCTTTTGCAAGGCATATGGTTAGCGATCTGACTTAAAAAAGCACGGTGTCGTGGTTGCCAAGCATAGGCTGACCAAACTTTTAGGCATTAACCGAATCGCCACCATTGCAACAAGCGGCAGGAGCAAGCTCTTTCAGCTCTGCCGCTGGGCACGCAAAAATTGCCATCCCTGCCGGGACTCTTTTCTTTTGCGTTCCCCTCCGCCTTTGTTTATAAATAGCCCTTACTTTTTATCATCCAGACATGGGGCATTATGAAACAGATTTCACTTTTACTTTGTATCGTTGTTCTTTTCAGCCTGAACGGCTGTGCCGGCCGCATCAACCTTGAAGAGGCCACCACGGCCGGGGCCAAGCAGCTTAGCACAGACAATATCGACACCCTTGTTGCCGGCAACTCGCTGCACATGGTGGCCTGGGACAAATCCATTGAGGCTGACATCGATTTCTCAGAAGACAGTAAGCTCAACGCCATCAACTCAGTGGGCGAAAAAACCACGGGTCGCTGGACCACCGATGACGACAAACACATGCTCTGCATGAAGTTTCAATTCTGGGGCGACGGCGCCACCAATTGCTACAAGGTTTTCAAGGACAACGACCGCTATCTTCTCTTTAATAATGACGGTACCTTGGCCAACACCTTTGTCCCCGAGCGCGAGGTCAATTACACCCTGGCTGATTTGAATGCCGGCGCCCTGGCCATGCCGCCTCCCGGCTCAAAAACCACCAGGTCCACCAAGAAAAAAAGAAGGGAAAAAGCTGTGCCGACCGCAGAGCCAGCCGAGGAAGGCAGCCTGCTGTCCACCGTTACCTTTGGTCTATTAGGCGGTGCTGCTGAAGCTAAGCCGGAACCGGAGGCGGTTGTCCGCAAGGAATTTGTCCCCGTCCTGCAGATCCCGGCAAAGGTCCTTTCCAAGCCCCATCAGCAACTCCTTGATACCGGCGAATGCCCTGGCTGCAATCTTGCCGGCATTGATCTCACCGGCACCAAGCTCAAGGGTGTGAACCTCGAAGGGGCTAATCTCTCCGGCGCCAACCTCCAGGAAACCAACCTCAAAGGGGCCAATCTCAAGGGGGCCAACCTGCAGTCGGCCCGCCTCACCGATGCCATCTTGATTAAGGCTGACCTGGAAAACGCCGATCTCTCCGACGCCAACCTGCACTGGGCCGACCTCAGCAAGGCCAACCTGAAAAACGCCAATATGGAGCGGGCCTATCTGGTCAAGGCCTTCTTCTTCCGGGCCGATCTCACCGGCGCCAATATGAGCGGTGTCCAGAGCCAGCGCACCATCTTTGAAAATGCCATTGGCGTCCCCGAACACCTTCTCCTGAAAAATAAGAATACCGAATAACATCTACGGCCCTATCCGAACGGATAGCCGTTTACAGCAATAAA
>JBFFIS010000038.1:0-12016 GCA_041556375.1 Desulfurivibrionaceae bacterium
CGAGGAGATGGCCGCCCAGTACAGCGCCCTTGAGCAGCGTGCCAAAGAAAACGGCTGCCATCTGCAGACACCCTTCATGACCATGGCCTTTCTGGCCCTCCCCGTCATCCCGGCCCTGAAAATCACCGATCTCGGCCTCTTTGATGTGGAACGATTTGAACTCACCGACCTCTTTGTCTAAAATAGGTTGGTCACCACCAGCGCAGCCACGGCTGGCCGACATCACTCAGCACATTCACTCACAATCTACCAGGAGCACAGGATGAACAGTCATGAGGTTGATTACGAATTAATCGGCGACGACATGCAGATCGTTGAGGTGGAGCTTGACCCCCGGGAGACGGTGATTGCCGAGGCCGGGGCCATGAGCTACATGGAAGACGGCATCTCCTTTGAGGCCAAGATGGGAGACGGCACCGAGGCCAAGGAAGGCTTTATGGGCATGCTCAAGGGCGTCGGCAAACGGGTACTCACCGGCGAGTCCATGTTCCTCACCCATTTCAGCAATGTTGGCGCCGGTAAAAAAAGGGTGGCCTTTGCCGCCCCCTATCCGGGCAAGATCATCGCCATCAACCTCCAGGATGTCCACGGTGAGTTCTTCTGCCAGAAGGATGCCTTTCTCTGTGCGGCCATGGGCACCAAGGTCGGCATTGCCTTTACCAAGAGGCTGGGCACCGGCTTTTTCGGCGGCGAGGGCTTTATCCTCCAAAAATTAAGCGGCGACGGGATGGCCTTTGTCCATGCCGGCGGCACGGTGATCAAGAAGGAGCTGCGCGGCGAAAAGCTTTTAGTCGACACCGGCTGCCTGGTGGGTTTCACCCAGGGCATCGACTATGACATCGAACGGGCCGGCAACCTGAAATCGATGTTCTTCGGCGGTGAAGGGCTGTTCCTGGCCACCCTCCAGGGCACCGGCACCGTCTACCTCCAGAGCCTGCCCTTCTCACGGATGGCTGACCGCATTCTGGCCCATGCCCCTGCCGCCGGTGGCCGCGACCAGGGCGAGGGCTCGGTACTGGGCGGCATCGGCCGCCTGCTTGACGGCAACTAAGGCGAGCTGGGGGAGGGAAAAGCCCCCTCCCCGGTCACAACCCGGTCTGGCCTTTGACGGCCTGACCCCGCATTTACAGAACACCGGTGTCCATTTTTTTGCTCGATGCGACCCAACTGAACTGATTCCAGTTCAGTTGGGTTTTTCTTTTTAGCAATCTATCTCAAATCCAAGGGGTAAAAAAAATGATCCGGTACAAGGACAGAGGGAGATGACATGGGGGGGGCCTGGAAGGACGACTATAATAGTCGTCAACATTAAGCAAATTGACGACCAACATACACAGCTGGTGGTCATGGGCAATGAACTCCACACGGCCATGACCAGCTGAACCAGAAATAACAACGCCAAGGAACAATTTGACCAATGAGGGCCATTTCTAATAAGCTTTTTAATACCCAACACACCAAAAAAGCCGAGCCAGGATATGGGCCTCGCCTCGAGCACTAAAGACAATTTTTCGCACAACTCCGAAAATTAATGGCCATCCTCCCAACGACCTCCAGCAAGATCCTCACCCGCCACTTCTACGGCATTATCATCACCTGGACCCTGTTTATCCTCTGCCTCTCCCTGATCTCCATCTATATCCATCACGACCACATCAAGTCATTGGCCCTTAACGAGGCCAAATCCTACGTGCAGCGGACCAGGGCCATCCGCAGTTTCATCCTAAAACAGGGCGGCGTCTACGCCCCCACCACAGAAAATTTACCGCCCAGCCCCTATATCACCGCCAAACCGAATGCCATTAAGACCGATTCTGGACAACAGCTTACCCTGCTCTCCCCCTCCTATTTCATCATGGAGACCAACAGCCTCCTTGCAAATCAGCACATGGCCCAGGTCAAGGTCACCAGTCTGTCACCTATTGACCCCGCCAATCTGCCGGATGAATGGGAGCTGCAAGCACTCAGAAATTTCAACCAGGACAACTTAGCACACAGCGCCTTTATCAACAGGGATGGTCATCAAATTTTACGCTATATGGAGGGCTTTATCTCCAAGACATGCTGCCTGGAATTTTACGCAGACCAGGGCTATAAGCTCGGCGAGGTGCAGGGCGGTATCAGTATCACCATGCCCTTGACCCATTTTGACCACCATGACACCTTTCAAGAACTAATCATCCTTGCCAACTTCTTTGTCATCTGGGCTCTGGGCGTGGCCGGAATTCGGGTCAGCTATGTGCGGTTATACAAATCCGATCTCAAGAAAACAGTGGCCGAGCAGGAGCTCCGGCGCCAAAAGGACAATCTCGACATCCTGGTGGGAGAGCGTACAGCTGAGCTTGAACAGAGCTTGCAGGACCTTAAACAGAGTACCTTATTACGCGAGGCCGCCTTTCAGGCCACCTTTGACTCAATTATCATTTTAGATAAGAATTACCACATCATCGCCATTAATGAGGTCGGCGCCCTCCGCCTCAATGCCGAACCGGTGGATTTAACCGGCCGCTGCCTCTTTGACCTCCTGCCCGAAGATGTCGCCAGGTACCGGCAGGACCTTTTCCAGGAGGCCATCCTTACCGGCAAACCAGTGCGGGTTGAAAATGATCGCCGCGGCCCCTATGTCTTTGAGACCAATATTGTTCCCATATACGACGAACAGGAGAGCGAACTACTGTATTTCGCCATTTTCGCCTCGGATATCACCAGCAAACATAAAGCTGAACAGGAGCTGACCAGGCAAAAGGTGTTGCTGGAAAAGACGGTGAAGGAACGGACCTTTGCCTTGGCCCAGGTCAACCTTGACCTGCAAAAGGAGGCTGCCAAACGGGAAAAGGCCTACCACGAATTGGATGAACAGAAGAGTTCCCTGGAGGAGGCCAACACCGCCCTCAAGGTACTCCTGGCCCAGACGGACAGCTTTAAAAAAGAGTTTCAGGAGCAGATTTTAACCTCCATCTCTGAGCTCATCACCCCCAGCCTCCTTGACCTTGAGGCCAATGTGGCTGACACCCCGGCAGAGAGCATTGTCAAAACCATTCAATTTCATCTCGACAACCTCAACTCATCCTTTTCTGCCACCCTGTCTTCCAAACAATTTGGCCTGTCATCTCGCGAGATCCAGATTGCCAGTCTGATCAAGGATGAACGCTCCACCAAGGAGATCGCCCAGCTTCTCCATATCACGCCAGGCACAGTTTCCTCATACCGGGACAACATCCGCAAGAAACTGCACATAAAAAATGAGAAGATTAATCTCAAGACCTATCTCCAGAATAAATTCTCCTAGCACTCCTAACAAACCACCTCAGCATTACCCCTGAAAAATATAGGTTCCCCCTCTATATTTCCCCTATTTTCCCATCGATTGGCTTTTCCCATTTTTTATGACACCCTGGTAGTTAATCTGCTACCACCAGGGCCTCAGCCCGTGTGTAACTTAAAAAGTGTAGAGGAGGAAATGCCATGAATTTTTTCAACAACATGTCAATCGGCAGAAAAATCACCCTTACCCTGTGCGCCGGCCTCATCCTGGTTGCCTGCATGGCTGCAGGAGCCACGTTCTACCTGAAGCATGCCCAAAATTTAACCATCGAGGCCAACACCACAACCCACGACCACGCCTTCATGCTTGAAAAGGAGATTGACCACCTCAGGTGGATGTCGCAATTGAGCGCCCTTTTTTGGGATGAGCATGTAAACTCGGTTACCGTCCAAACAGATGACCATAAATGCGGCCTTGGCAAATGGCTTTACGGTGAGCAATCCGCCCGCCTGGCTGAACGTGATGCCGGCTACAGGACTCTCATCGAACAAATTAAAGAACCCCATGCCCGGCTTCATCAGTCGGCCACAGACATTTCGGCAATATACATAGACTTTGACACCACCCTGAACATGCTGCTGGCTTCGCGCTGGATCGACCACCTCAACTGGATCAAAAACCTCAGCAATTCCATCCTGACAGGCTCCCAATTCACCGGCGGCCTCGACCCCCACAAATGTGCCTTCGGCAAATGGTTCTACTCCTACAAGGCAGAAAATCCAGCCTTTGCCGCCTTGCTGAGCAAGTGGGAAGAACCCCATAAAAATCTGCACAACAGCGCCAACGAAATCGTCCAGGCCATGGCAGCCAACAATATCTCCCAGGCTACAGATATCTATCAGCAACAAACCCTGCCGATCCTTGCCCAACTAGAGGGGGCCTACTTTAACAGTCAGAGCTGGATCAGCGACAATACCCTGCACAACAAAGAGGCCCATACTATTTTCAACACCAGCACCAAGAAGGCCTTGGAAGATACCCAAACTATTTTACACGCCTTGGTCAAAAGTACCGGTGAAGAGGCCGAGCAGGAGTCTGCAACCGTGGTCAAAAACATAGGCTCCACCGTTTCCCTGATCATTATTGCCTCCATTGTCGCCATCACCTTTGGCGGCCTGGCCGGTTTTGCGATCACCAGGGCTATCACCCTGCCCCTCAACAAGACCATCAACGGCCTTGAACATGGTTCCGTGGAGGTTGACCAGGCCTCTAAGCATATTGCTGCATCAAGCCATACCCTTGCCGACTCGGCCCAGCGACTGGCGGCAACCAATGAGCAGATATCCGCATCCATGGAAGAAATCACCTCCATGGCGCGCCAAAACGCTGACAACTCGCAGATTGCCGACACCCACATGAGCGAGGCCCATGAGATTTTACAGACCGCCTCCCGCCATATGGATGAGCTGACCGCCTCCATGGACGACATCTCCACGTCAAGCCAGCAGACATCCAAGATCGTGAAAACCATTGACGACATCGCCTTCCAGACAAACCTGTTGGCCCTTAACGCTGCTGTTGAGGCGGCCAGAGCCGGTGAAGCCGGAGCTGGCTTTGCCGTGGTAGCTGAAGAGGTCAGGAATCTGGCAATGCGGGCCGCCACTGCTGCCCAAGAAACCTCAACCCTTCTTGAAACAACGGTTGCCAAGGTCCAGGGTGGAACCAGCAAACTGGACGACACCAGTGGTGCCTTCCAAAATCTTGCCGCCAAGGTTACCGGGGTTGTCAACCTGCTTTCTGAAATCACAGTGGCTTCTAACGAACAAGCGGAAGGGGTTGCCCAGGCCAACAAGGGCACAGCAGAGATGGAGATTGTGGCCCAAAGAATTGCGGCCGCGGCAGAGGAATCCTCCGCCGCATCTGAACAACTCACCTCGCAATGCCAGCAGGCCCAAGAATATGTCCATGGCCTGGCCGACCTTATTCACGGTTCCCGGGAAAATAAAGGCTCCACCTACCCAGCCTTGGAGAGCAACACCGCCCAGCCCCTCTTGGCCTTTGAATCATAAAAGACGCTGACTGTAACCCTAAGGAGGTGCCGTCATGACCGTAGCGACACGACATGAAAGCAATAAATACCTGACCTTTGTTCTCGGGCCTGAGGAGTACGGCATTCCCATCGCCAAGGTCAAAGAGATCATCGCCATGACCGATCTCACCCAGATGCCTAATCTGCCGGCCTACATGCGGGGGGTGATCAGTCTCCGCGACCACATCATTCCCATCGTTGACTTGCGCTGCAAATTCTCCATGCCAGAAAGCGCTTACACCGCCAAGACGTGCATCATCGTCCTTGAAATCCAGCGGCCCAACAGCTTGCACTGCAAGGAGGTCCTGGACTGTGACAAGGAACAATGTCCGGCCCACAGCAGCCCGGACCATCGGTGCTGGATGATGGCGGGCACGCACTGCCAGGATGAGGTTCAGGGCGCCGCCCATGAAAAAATCCAGGCCTGCCGCCAGTGCCGGCACTACACGGAGTCCCACAACAGCAGGGCCATCTCCACCGTCGGTGTTATCGTTGACGGGGTATCAGAGGTGGCCAACATCCCGGCAGATCAGATTGAGGAGCCACCTGCCTTTTCCGCCACCCTTGCCACCGACTGCCTGACCGGCATGGCCAAGGACAACGACAGGGTCAAGATCCTGCTCGACATCGACAAAACCGTGGCAGGGTAGCCCCTGCCACGGCCCGAAGCCATTGGCAACGCCGACAACATCAGCCCAACTGAGCCGACCTAAATGAACGAAAAAAAACAGGCCATAATCCTTGTCAGCCTCATTTTCCTCATGCTCCTGGGCGCCCATCTTTTCCACAGCCGCGAACAGGAAAAGAGGATTGCCAAATTGACCGTTGCCGTTGCCTCGCAGCGCCTCAAGACCATAATTGCCGAGGCCCATGAACATGCCTTCCTCCCCTACCACAAAGAGATGCTGCGCCTCCTCAAGGACAACCATGCCATGCTGGCGGCGTTTGCCAAGGGAGACAGGGATGGGCTCTACGAGGCCGCCCGCCAGGACTATGAGGCCTTACGGCACCAAAACCCTTTTTTCCATGTCATGAATTTCCATGCGCCGGACAGCACCTCCCTGCTGCGCATGCATAGGCCTGATTTTTTCGGTGACAATCTGGCCGGCGTCCGCCCCATTATCGACAGTGTCCATACCAGGCAACTACTGGAACGCGGTTTTGAGATAGGCCGCCATGGCCTTTTTTATCGCATTGTCCAGCCGGTCTTTGTCGACCAGCACTATATTGGCGCCCTGGAGTTCGGTATCCGGGCCGAGCAGCTCATTGAATTAATCAAGGCGAGGGTGTCGGAAGAGGTTTCCCCCTATTATGTCGCCAAGCTCTGGCACCAGGCAACCTACAACCCGACGGGAAATTTCAGCCGCAAGGGCAATTATGTGGTCAGCACCGAGGAGAACTCGCTGAGCCGCGAGTTGAGTGCCGGTTTCCTGGCCCGTAATGCCGATGACGAGGTCATCAAGATTTCAGGAAGCTACTACCAGATCCACAACCTGCAAATTTTCAAAAGTTTCAACAACGAGATTATCGGCGGTCTTTTCGTCTTTCAGAATATCAACAACACCATCCAGCAGCACCATCAGTTTCTGTGGAAATACGTGCTGATCGCCCTGCTCGTCTTCCTGACCACCATCGGCATCCTTTATCATTTCTTCGATCGTATTATCGGAACCCTGCTCAAGGAAATAGCCTCCCGAAAAAAGGCGGAGATGGCGGTTTCTGCCAAGGAGGAACGGATACGACTGCTGATGAACTCAACCGCCGAGGGCATTTACGGGCTGGATCTGGAGGGCAGATGCTGCTTTGTCAATCAATCCTTCCTGACCATCCTGGGCTATGAGAACGAGGGGGAGCTGCTTGGCAAGAACCTCCATGAACTTATCCATTTTCAACGCCCTGACGGCACCATCATCACCGGCGCTGATTGCCCCATGTGCCGTGCCTATAAAGACGGCCAGGAGGTCCACGTCGCCGACGAGGTTCTCTGGCGCAAGGACGGCACGGCGGTACCGGTGGAATACCATGCCCACCCGGTATACAAAAACAAGTGCCTGCAGGGGGCGGTAGTGTCGTTTATTGACATCTCGAAACGGCGCAAGGTCGAGGAGGAGATGCGGCGCCTGGCCGTGGCCATTGAGAACAGCGCCGATGAAATTGTCATCACCAACCTCGATGGCGTTATTGAGTATGTCAACCCCTCCTTTGAACGGGTTACCGGCTACTGCCGGGCCGAGGCCATTGGCCGGAGACCGGCCATCCTGAAAAGCGGCAAGCATAGTGAGGCCTATTACCAGGACCTCTGGCAAACCATCAGCGCCGGCAAGGTCTGGTCAGACCGTATCATCAACAAAAGAAAGGACGGTGTCCTGATTGAAGAGGACGCCACCATCTCGCCCATCTTTGACTCAAAGAACAAACCCCTGGGCTATGTGGCAGTCAAGAGGGATATCACCGAAAAGATGGTGATGGAGGAGCAGCTACGCCATGCCCAAAAAATGGAGGCCATCGGCACCCTGGCCGGCGGCATCGCCCATGACTTCAACAACATCCTGTCCGGCATCATGGGCTTCACCACCTTGTCCCTCCAGGAGCTGCAGCCAGACAGCGATATCGCCAGCAACCTCAAGGAGGTCATGGGGGCGGCCGAAAAGGCCAAGGCCCTGGTCAAGCATATTCTCGCCTTCAGCCGCAAGGCCACCCCGGAAAAGGGCCAAGTCCTGGTTCAGAAAATCGCCAGGGAGGTCCTGGCCCTGTCCCGCAGCACCCTGCCGTCAACCATCCGCATTGAGGAACATATTGACATGGATTTGCCGCCGGTTTGGGGGGATGCCGCCCAGATCCACCAGGTGATCATGAACCTGGTGACCAATGCCTTCCACGCCATGCGCCTGCAGGGCGGCGTTCTTGAAATTGACCTGCACGAGGTGATGCATGGGGCGGTCAATGACGGGGCCAGCTCGATTGTCGTAAGGATTGCCGACAGCGGCTGCGGCATTGACCAGGAAACCATGACACACATCTTCGACCCCTATTTTACCACCAAAAAACAGGGCGAGGGCACCGGCCTGGGCCTGGCCACGGTGCATGGCATCATCAAGAGCCATGGCGGCGCCATCCGGGCCGAAAGCGAACCGGGAAAAGGTTCTGTCTTCACCGTCACCCTGCCGACAACGCTCAGAGACGAGGCCAGCCATGACCCGGCCCTGGCCGACAGAACTGACAGCGCTCAATTTGCCCAGATGAGCAGCCATGCCCTCTTTGTCGACGACGAACCGCTCAATGTCTCTCTGGGGGAAAAGATATTAGGGCTGGTGGGCTGCCAGGTCTCAGCCATGACCAATAGCAGGGAGGCCTTGGCCATGTTCAAGGCCGCGCCCCATTCCTTTGATCTGGTCGTCACCGATCAGACCATGCCGGAGATCACAGGCATTGACATGGCCAAAGAAATGCTGCAGATCAGGCCCGATATCCCGATCATTATGGTGACCGGCCATAGTGACCTGGTGGATGAAGAGACAGCTATCCAAGCCGGCATCCGCGAATTTCTGATGAAACCCATCGATGTGCGCCAGCTCACAGACGCCATTGTCCGGGTCTCACACAGCTCGACGATTTCGCCAGAGGCGATGACAGCGGCCAAGGCCGTGGCCTGACGACCCTGCCGGCCCAGCTAGGAAATTTGCACTCTCAACATAATCATCATGATCTCCCAAATGTCCTCAATCCCCCCCTATGAGGCTCATCACGCCGGCCTTTACCCCAGATTTCACCTGACAAGATTACCATGGTCAATCTCCTGCACCGCCTGACCGGCTAAACTGGTAGTTATTCTTACCGCTGTTTTTGGCCACGTACATGGCAGCATCCGCCTTGGCCAGAAGGATGTCGGCGGCCTGGCCATCATCGGGATACAGGGATATACCGATGCTGGCCTTGATGGCCATTTCTTCGCCCTGGTAGGATATGGGCACAGCCAGATGGGAAAAAAGCCGTTCGACCACGGCAACCACATCCTCCCTGCCGGCCACCTTGGCCAAGAGTAAGACAAACTCATCACCCCCCATCCGGGCCACGGTATCCTCCTCACGGCAGCAGAACTGCAGACGCTCAGCAACGCCCTGCAGAAAAACGTCGCCGAAGTGGTGCCCCAGGTTGTCGTTGATCGCCTTAAAGTCATCCAGATCAACAAAGAGCACGGCCAGTGTCTGCTCCTTGCGCTTGGCATGGGAGAGGGCGACGTCCAGGCGGTCCAAAAAGAGCTCGCGGGTGGGGAGGTTGGTCAGGGCATCGTGAAAGGCCTTGCGGGAGAGACGCTCCTGCTTCTCCAGGAGATGCTTGAGTTCATAGAAGACGCCGACATAGTGGGTGATCTTCTGTTGGGCATTTCTAATCGATGAAATCGACAGCCATTCTTGATAGATCTCACCGTTTTTGCGGCGATTCCAGATCTCTCCATGCCATGTGCCGGTGGCTGCCAGCGACTTCCACATCTCCTGGAAAAATTCGGGCGGATGGCGGTTTGACTTGAGGATGCGAGGATTATCGCCCACGACCTCCTTGGCCTCATAGCCGGTGATATCGCTGAACCCCCGGTTGACACGTTCAATGGTGCCGGCGGTATCGGTGACGCAGATGCCCTCGATAACGTTATCAATCACCTTGGCGGCCAGTTCCAGCTCGGCCTCAAAGGCCTGGCGCATCTTATTTTCGGCAACCAGGGCCTTGTTGCTCGCCTTAAGCTCTGAGGTTCGTTCCCGAACCCTGACCTCCAGTTCATCATGGGCCTTTCGCAGCGCCTCTTCGGCCCAGGTTCTCTTCCGGAGATGGCTGCGGGCCTTATGGGCGGTGACCAAAACAGCCCCCAGCAGAACAAAGGTGGCCGCAAATACCGTGTACAGGTATCCCCTGATCACCCCGTCATACTTTTCCTTGCGGCTTGTGATGCTGTAATAGATTTCAAAGGCGCCCATAAAGCGATCCCCCTCCATGATGGGCACATAGGTCTCCACCACATCAACCTCCTGCACCTGACCTTCCAGGGAAGGGGTGGCTTTGCGCACCATCTTGGTAAGGGACCTGCCCTTGGCCACCACCTCGAAAAAATAATCCTTGGTGGTGCGGGTGCCGATTTCCTCCGGGTCGGTGGAAAAGACGATCTCGCCGGTGTCGGCAAAAAGCCGCAATTTGCTTAACTTGAAATCCTTAACAATCTCGCCTATCTCCAGATGTTCACGGGACTGCAGCGAATCACGGTTGATCGGCGTGCCATCGGTGGAAATGGAGGCGGCAAGATGACTGGCGACCCTGATGGATTCCTCTTCTGTGATGCTGGTCAACATGAGGTGATAGGCCGGCACGAAGAAGAAAAAACTTGCCACCGGCAGAATCAACAACACGCCCAGTGATGCGGCCAGGGCAACAGTCAAGATATTAAATCGCATAGGAAACAGGCCTCGCGCAAAAAAAGATGTGCTCACCGCAGCCAGAGGCGACGGCGACAGGAGGATTATCACCTCCTCCATATCTATCCTATACGCAGGTCGCTGTTACTGTGAATAAAAAAATTTCCAGGCGTGCCGGCAACACCTCACCACTACTTCAGCAACGCCCTTCTGATGTCGTGATAGATGACGTACAAGGCAGGATTGAGGATCAAAATGACAAAGGTGGTAAAGAGGATGCCGTAGCCCAGAGAGATGGCCATGGGGATAAGAAAACGAGCCTGGACCGACTGCTCGAAGATCATCGGCGCCAGACCGACAAAGGTGGTGACCGAGGTCAGGATGATGGGCCGGAAGCGGCGCGACGCCCCCTTGAAGGCCGCCTCCAACGGTGCTTCACCGGCCGCATAAAAACGGTTGGCCGTGACATTGAAGACCAGACCGCCGTTAATGACCACGCCGCAGAGGGCAATCATACCGAAGATACTGATAATACTCAGGTCGTAGCCCATGATGATATGGCCGAGCTGGGCGCTGACCAGGCCAAAGGGGATGCTGAGCATGACCATCCCGGCCTGGATATAACTACGGAAGAGAATGGCCAGCAGACAAAAAATTCCCGGCAGGGCGTAGCAGATACCGACCAGCAGGTCATGGACGGCCTTGCGCTGTTCCCGCTGCCGGCCCTGAAAGGAGTACTTGAGGCCGGAATAACGGGCCAGCAGCTCAGGGATAAAATCCGTTTTCAGGGTGGCGAGGATCTTGTTCTCATTGGCAACACCGCGCACGACATTGGCCGTGACGTTGAGAACCCGCTTGCCATCCACCCGGTTGATCTCGGTATAGGCCCGGCTCTGGGTGATGGTGGCGGCGTCGGCCAGGGGTATTTCACCGCCGGCCGGGGTGCGAATGAGAAGCTGTTCGAGATTAAAGAGGGACTGACGCTCTGACTCCGGCAGGCGGACCATGACCTTGATCTCATCCCGGCCCCGCTGCTGACGCAGGGCCTCGGCGCCGTAAAAGGCATGGCGCACCTGGCTGCCGAGCTCCCGGGCACTGAGTCCAACGGATTGACCGCCGGGCTTCATGGTAAAATCGAGCTGGGCCTTGCCCCGGGCAAAGCCGTCATCAATATCGGTGACGCCCTTGAAGTTGGCAATAGCCTGGGCCAGATCAGCGGCGGCCAGTTCCAGGGTGCGGGGGTCAGGGTGGGTCAATTCA